>NZ_CALWUN010000038.1 GCF_944384735.1 uncultured Agathobaculum sp.
GTAAAAAGCACAGGATGCGCTGTCCTGATGCGGGTTTGAGTCCACTTGTCCTGCAGTTATGTTGTGGATATGTTTGTTAAACCGTAATATTACATGCAAAATCGTAACATTTGCACAAAAATATTTAGGGAGGTGCAGGAGGTGGCCGACCGGGTGCAGCAGCAGTTCAAGCAGCTGGTGACGAAGGTGATCCAACGGCTGGCGTAACAGGGCTTATCCGCAAACCGCCCGATGCGATTGTCTTGCGCATTCACGTTGCAAAAAAAATTCCCCATCTGCGCGTTGCCAAAACCAAGCACCTGACAGCACAACACAATGCTGATGCTTCTTTGATTGACTTCGTTCCATGCCTGCCCTTCCTGCGGGCGGATGCCGGTTACCAACCCGTTATAAACCCCAGCGTTTTTTCAGGACGCAGTTGGCCTACCGCTGCTCGCGCCTCTCGCGCGTCATGCCGCTCGAACGCCTGCCCAGATGTTTCGTCAGGCTGCATCCAATGCGGCTCGTCCCTGACGAGCCGCGCCGTATCCGGTCCCAAAATACATTATGCAAATCCTTTTGACGTAACCATGCAGTATGGCCTTTCCAATATCACAACTTTTTGCTCAATGAAAAACACCGCTGGAACCTTTGTTCCAGCGGTGTTTTGTTCATCGATATACCCAGCCCGCGGGCTGGCACTGCCGTTTCCCGTTTGAAAGCGCAGCTTTCAAACGTAACCGTTCTTACTGGTTGTCCTCGATGTACTTGACGATGTCGCCGATGGTGCTCATCTTGGTGGCTTCCTCGTCCGAGATGGTCACGCCGAAGTTCTCCTCGAGGTCCATCATCAGCTCAACAACGTCCAGAGAGTCCGCGTTCAGATCTTCCTTTACCTTGGTATCCATGGTCATGGTGGAAGCGTCGGCGTCGAACTTCTCGGCCAGAATCTCGCATACCTTTTCAAACATGGGAATTACACTCCTTCATTTTCATCTTGATTTATTGTTCTGAAAATCCCGATCTTGCGGAACTTTTCATACCGTTTTTGCAGCATCGTATCCATATCCGGCTCGGCTGCAAGCTCCGCGAGCTGGTCGCGCAGCGCGCGGCCGACGTTGCGGATGAGCTGGGCGCCCGTCTGCCCCTCGGGGATGATGCCCTCGATCATGCCGAACGCATAGAGATCCTGCGCGGTGATGCGCAGCGTGTCGGCGGCCTCGGCCTCGCGGGACGGGTCTTTCCACAGGATGGACGCGCAGCCGCGCGGCGAAATGACCGAATACAGCGCGTTTTCCAGCATGAGCACCCGGTCAGCCACGGCCAGCGCCAGCGCGCCGCCCGAGCCGCCCTCGCCCGTCACGATCGAGATGACCGGCGTGCGAAGCTCGATGAACTCATACAGGCTGCGGGCGATCGCCTCGCCCTGCCCGCGCTCCTCCGCGCCCACACCGGGGAAGGCACCGGTCGTGTCGACCAGATTGATCACGGGACGGTGGAATTTTTCGGCCTGATGCGCCAGGCGCAGCGCCTTGCGGTAGCCCTCGGGGTTGGCCATGCCGAAGTTGGCGGCCATCTTCTCCTCGGTCGTCTTGCCCTTGCGGTGGCCGATGACGGTCACCGGCATGCCGTTGAACAGGGCGACGCCCGCACAGATCGCGTGATCCTCGCCAAAATAGCGGTCGCCGTGCAGCTCGACAAAGTCGGTGAACAATTCGTTGATATAATCCTCGATCTGCGGCCGCTTGGGGTCGTGGATGATGCGCATTTTCTCGCTTGCAGGCTTATTCGCCATAGTGCCACACCTGCCGTTTCTTCGGTTTGGGCTGCCGATGCAGCTTGAGGAGCGTCTCGAGCGTGCCCTTGAGTTTATTACGCGGAACTATTTTATCACAGAAGCCGTGCGAAAGCAAGAACTCGGACGACTGAAAATCCTCGGGCAGCGTCTCGCCGATCGTGCCCTCGATGACGCGCCGGCCGGCAAAGCCGATCGTCGTGCGCGGCTCGGCAAGGATGATGTCGCCCAGCATGGCGAACGACGCGGTCACGCCGCCGGTCGTCGGGTCGGTCAGCACGGTGATATACAAAAGCCCTGCGTCCGAGTGCCGCCGCGCGGCGGCCGACACCTTGGCCATTTGCAGCAGGGAGAACATGCCCTCCTGCATGCGCGCGCCGCCCGAACAGGTAAACAGCACGACGGGCAGGCTTTTCTCGGTCGCGTACTCGAACAGGCGGGTCAGCTTTTCGCCCACGACCGAGCCCATGGACGCCATCATGAAGTGGCTGTCCATCACGCCGATGCAGGTTTCCGCGCCGCCGATGCGGCATACGCCGGTCTTGACAGCGTCGGGCATGCCGAGCTTTTCGGCCAGCTGTTCGGCCTTTTCGGCGTAGCCCGGGAAGTCGATCGGGTCGGCCGGGGCAAGGTCGGCGTACAGCTCGGTGAAGCTGTCCTTATCCGCGATCTGGCGGATGCGCGTGCGCGCCAGCAGGCGGCCGTACCGCCCGCAGTGCGGGCAGACATACAGGTTTTTGCCGTAGGCGTAGGCTTTCAGCTCGGCGCCGCAGCCCTTGCACTTGACGACCTTGACACCCTCGTCGTCCTGCGGCTTCATCTCCATCGAAGTCTCGCGTGTTTTCTGGAACAAATCGAGCAGCATGGCGCTCCCCCCCTCTTTTATTGCTCAAAATCGCCGTTGGCGATCGAATTGACATGGAAATCCGCGTCCTCGAACGCCTTCGAACGCAGAATATGCATCTGGTAGTCGGTGCCGGTGACAACGCCCTCGAACAGCGTTTCGGCCAGCGCGCGGCGCATGCGGGCAATGGCCTGCCGGCGGTCGGCGCCGTAGACGATCAGCTTACCGATCATCGAGTCATAGAACGGCGGGATCTTGTAGCCCTGATAGGCGGCCGTATCCATACGCACGCCCGGCCCGCCCGGCAGGTGCATGGACACCAGCGTGCCCGGACAGGGCGCAAAGTCGCGCGACGGATCCTCCGCGTTGATGCGGCACTCGATCGCGTGGCCGCGCAGTTCAAGGTCGTCCTGCGTAAAGGACAGCGGCTCGCCCGCCGCCACGCGGATCTGCTCGCACACAAGGTCGACGCCCGTCACCTGCTCGGTGACCGGGTGCTCGACCTGAATGCGGGTGTTCATCTCACAGAAGTAGAAGTTGCGGTCGCCATCGACCAGGAATTCAATGGTACCCGCGTTGCGGTAGCCCACGCGCTTGGCCAGATCGACCGCCGCCTTGGTCATGTTGGCGCGCAGCTCGGGCGTGACAAAGGCCGACGGGCTTTCCTCAATGAGCTTCTGGTGGCGGCGCTGCACGGAGCACTCGCGCTCGAACAGGTGCACGACATTACCGAAGCTGTCCCCCAAAATCTGCACCTCGATGTGGCGCGGGTTGTGGATGTATTTTTCCATGTACAGGCGGCCGTCGCCGAAATTGGCGACCGCCTCGGCGGAGGCGCTGTCGTACGCGTCCTTGAGCGCGCGCACGTCCTGCGCCACGCGGATGCCCTTGCCGCCGCCGCCCGACGCGGCCTTGAGCATGACCGGATAGCCGATGCGCTCGGCCTCGGAAATCGCCTCGTCAAAGTCGCGCAGCGGGCCGTCTGTGCCCAGCGCGACCGGCACGCCCGCCGCGATTGCGTTGCGCTTGGCCTCGGATTTATCGCCCATCAGGCGGATGGTCGCGGCCGTCGGCCCGATGAAGGCCAGACCGGCCTGCGTCGTGCGCTCGGCAAAGTCCGGGTTTTCGGACAGGAAGCCGAAGCCCGGATGGATGGCCTGACAGCCCGACGCGAGCGCCGCCGAGATGATGTTGTCCATATTCAGATAGCTGTCCGCCGCGCGCGCCGGGCCGATGCACACTGCTTCGTCCGCGATCTGCGCGTGCAGCGCCTCGCGGTCGGCCTCGGAATAGACGGCGACCGCGATCACGCCCAGATCGCGGCAAGCCTGGATGATGCGCACCGCGATCTCGCCGCGGTTGGCAATGAGTACCTTTTGAAACATGTCTTTCCCCGCCTCAGTCCATGATGACCATGCACTTGATCTCCGCCTCGGCCGCCTTCTGGTCGCCGACCCACGCCACGCCCTCGGCTACCGCCATCGGGCCGCGCCGCTTGACGAACTTGACCTCGAGCCGCAGCGTGTCGCCCGGCTTTGCCATCGCGCGGAACTTGGCCTTGTCGATGCCGGTGTAGACCGCGGTCTTGCCGCGGAACTCCGGGAGGGAAAGCAGCGCCACGCCGCCGACCTGCGCCAGCGCCTCCAGACGGAACACGGCGGGCATGATCGGGTTGCCCGGGAAGTGCCCTTGGAAGAAGAACTCGTCCCCGGTCAGGTGCAGCGTGCCGACCGCGTGCTCCTCATCCATCTCGATGATCTCGTCCACCAGCAGCATGGGCGGGCGGTGCGGCAGGATGTCCATGATCTGTTCTTTATTCAGCATATATCTTATACCTCTTTCTCCTTCGGCGCAAGCCATTTTGCAAATTACCGGCAAATATTCAAGAGAGGGGGCTTTTGCAAGCCCCCTGTTACTCACTCAATGATGACGACCGTCTGGTTGAACTCGACCATGTCGCCCGGCTGCGCCAAAATGCGCACGACCGTGCCGTCGCACGGCGCCTTGATCTCGTTCATCGTTTTCATGGCCTCGATGATGAACAGCGTGTCGCCCTCCTTGACCTTCTGGCCGACCAGCACGAACGGCGGTGCGTCCGGCGACGGGGAGGAATAGAACGTGCCCACCAGCGGGCTCTTGACCGGCGTGCCCGCCGGCAGATCCTCGACCGAGGCGACCGGCGCCTCCTCTGCCGGGGCAGCGGCGGCAGGCGCGGCTGCCGGGGCGGCTGCGGGCGCCGCCGCGACCGGGACGACCGGCGCGGGGGGCGCGGATTTGATCTTGATCTTGATGTCGTCCGCTTCGATCTCGACCTCGCCGAGGCCGCGGGTTTTGAGCGCGTCCATCAGCTCGACCGCGACATCCTTCAGTTCCTTGATATCCATATCTTACACCTTCTTAATCAGGATGCAGGCGTTGTGCCCGCCAAAGCCCAGCGAGTTGGAGATCGCGACATTGACCGGCATTTCGACCGCCTTGTTGGGCGTGATGTCCAGGTCGCAATCCGGGTCGGGCTCCTGATAGCCGATGGTCGGGGGCACGATTCCCTCGCGCACCGCCATGACGCAGGCGATGGCCTCGACCGCGGCCGCGCCGCCCAGCAGGTGGCCGGTCATCGACTTGGTGGACGATACCTTGACCTTGTAGGCCGCATCGCCAAACGCCTTCTTGATGGCGATGGTCTCATACTTTTCGTTGAGCGGGGTCGAGGTGCCGTGCGCGTTGATATAATCGACGTCCGCCGGGGTCAGCCCCGCGTCCTCGATCGCGTTGCGGATGGCGCGCGCCGCCGCCTCGCCGTCCGGCGAAGGGCTGGTGATGTGGTAGGCGTCGCCCGACGCGCCGTAGCCCGCGATCTCGGCCAGGATGGTTGCGCCGCGCTTCTCGGCGTGCGACAGGCTTTCGAGCACGAGACAGCCCGCGCCCTCGCCCATGACAAAGCCCGAGCGCCGCGCGTCGAACGGGATGGATGCGCACGACGGGTCATCACCCGTGTGTACGGCCTTCATATTCTGGAAGCCCGCCATCGAGATCGGGATGATGCCGTTTTCCGTGCCGCCACAGACCACCACGTCCTGATAGCCGTGGCGGATGGCGCGGAACGCCTCACCGATGGCGTGGTTGCCGGTCGCGCAGGCGGAAACCGGGCTGAAATTCTCGCCCTTGAAGCCAAAGCGCATCGAGATATACGCCGCCGCCATGTTGGCGATCATCTCCGGGATGCACAGCGGGGATACCCGTCCCGGCCCCTTTTCATTCAGCTTGGGGATCTCCTGTTCGGCTACATGCAGGCCGCCCACGCCCGAGCCGTAAATGACGCCCGTGCGGTAGGGGTCGAAATTGCCCTCCTTGAGCCCCGCCTGATCGACTGCCTGCTGGGCGGCCGCCAGCGCAAAGTGACAGTTGACATCCATGCGGCGCGCCTCGCGCTTGTCGACATACTGGGTTACGTCGAAGTCCTTGACCTCGGCGGCCAGCTTGACCTTATAATCCGATACGTCGAACTTGGTGATCGGGCCGACGCCGCACTTGCCGGACTTGAGCGATTCCCAGAAAGTGGCCACGTCATTGCCGACCGGGGTGATCGCACCCATACCGGTGATGACTACTCGTTCCATCTAAGCATCTCCTTTTCCCAAACTCCCTGCGGCGTACCCCTGCCGCTTCAACGATCCTGCTTCAAATCATGCCGCCGTCGGCGATGACCACCTGCCCGGTGATATAGCTTGCCGCGTCCGACGCGAGGAACGCGACGATGCTCGCGATCTCCTCCGGCCTGCCGCAGCGCTTCATGGCGATCTGGCCGAGCATGTTTTTCTTGACCTCCTCGGGCAGCACGTCGGTCATATCGCTTTCGATAAAGCCCGGCGCGACCGCGTTGACGCGCACGCCGCGTGCGCCCAGCTCCTTGGCCGCCGACTTGGTCAGGCCGATGACGCCCGCCTTGGAGGCGGCGTAGTTGGCCTGTCCGGCGTTGCCCGAAAGGCCGACCACGCTCGACAGGCTGACGATCGCGCCCTTCTTGGCGCGCATCATCATTGCGCCCACGATCTGCGTCATGTTGAACACGCCGCCGAGGTTGGTCGAGATGACCGCGTCGAACTGGTCGGGCTTCATGCGCACGAGCAGGCCGTCGCGCGTGATGCCGGCGTTGTTGACCAGGATATCCGGCACGCCCCATGCTTCCTTGATCTCCTTGACCGCAGCCTCGCATGCGGCGTAATCCGCCACGTTCCACTGCTTGACCATCGCCCTGACGCCGTGTGCGCGGCATTTTTCCGCCACAGCCTCGGCCTTTTCGACCGAGGACGCGCAGTTGATGACGATGTCATGGCCGTCTGCGGCCAGTTTTTCCGAAATGGCCGCGCCGATGCCGCGCGAGCCGCCGGTGACGATAGCAATACCCATGTCGTTCTCCTTATTCAAAACGCTTGTAAGCGTTCTTGAGCAGCGTTTCGGCTTCCTCCGTCATGCCGCGGACGATATCCGCGCACGGGCGCAGCTCCTTGAGCATGCCCGCGATCTGGCCGGACATAAAGGTGCCTTCCTCGTAGTTGCCGTCCTGCACGGCCTTGCGCAGCGAGCCCGCGGTCGCGGCTTCGAGCTCCTCGAGCGACTGCTCGGTGTTGATCTTCTCGAGCTCGAGGCACTTGCGCGCCATCGGGGTCTTGAGTGAGCGCACCGGGTGGCCGGACGGACGGCCGGTGACGACGGTCGAGATATCGGTCGCCTTGAGCACCAGCTCCTTATACTTATCGGAAATATAGCACTCGTTGGAGGCGAGGAACACGGTGCCGCACTGCACGCCCTCGGCGCCCAGCAGAAGCGCCGCCGCCATGCCGCGGCCGTCCGCGATGCCGCCGGCTGCCACGACCGGGATGCCCAGCGCGTCGACCACCTGCGGGACCAGCGGCATGGTCGTCAGCTCGCCGATGTGGCCGCCGCCCTCCATGCCTTCCGCGATGACCGCGTCCGCGCCTGCGCGCTCCATGCGCTTGGCCAGCGCCACCGAAGCGACGACCGGCATGACCTTGATGCCGGCCTCCTTCCACGCCGCCATATACTTGCCCGGATTGCCCGCGCCCGTGGTCAGCACTTCGATCTTCTCATCGACCGCCAGCTGCGCGAGGTCGTCCGCGTTCGGGGAGAGCAGCATGATGTTCATGCCGAGCGGCTTATTGGTGATTTCGCGCGCCTTGCGGATCTCGTCGCGGATGTAGTCGACCGGCGCCGCGCCGCCCGCGATGATGCCAAGGCCGCCCCCTGCGGAGACCGCAGCGGCCAGATGGTGCTCTGCGACCCACGCCATCGCGCCCTGTACGACCGGATACTCGATGCCGAGCAGTTCAGTGATCTTGGTTTTCATGCCCTTTCTCTCCTTTACAGCTTGAGTACAAACGCACCATAGGTCAGCCCGCCGCCGAACCCGGTGCATACGATGGTCTGCCCCTCATGCAGCAGGCCGTTTTTCCGCATTTCGTCCAGACAGATCGGCACCGATGCCGACGAGGTGTTGCCGAAGCGGTCCATATTGACGTAAACCTTTTCCTTGGGGAGGTGGTAGCGCTTGGCGATGACGTCGAGGATACGCAGGTTGGCCTGATGCGGCACGACCCAGTCGATCTGCTCGGCGGGCACGCCCGCGCGGTGCAGCGCGGTGTCGATCGCGTGCGGTACGGCGCGCGCCGTGAAGCGCACGACCGCCGCGCCCTGCATTTTGAGGAAACGCGCCTTGGGGTCGACCGGGCGCTCGGCTGCGAACGGGTCCTCGACCGGCAGCGCCTCCATGTACAGGTAATCCGCACCCGAACCGTCCGCCGCGATAAAGGTGGACTGGATGCCGATGGTTTCATCCTCGGTTGCGCGGTAAACCGCGGCCGCCGCGCCGTCGCCGAACAGGATGCAGGTCGAGCGGTCGGTGTAGTCGGTGATGCGGTGCAGCGTTTCGGCCGATACGACCAGCACGGTTTTGGCCTTGCCGCACTTGATGAAGCTGTCGGCGATATCGGTAGCCGAAACAAAGCCCGCGCAGGCGTTGTTGATGTCGATCGCGCCCACCTGCCGCGCGCCCAGCTTGTCCTGCAAAACGCTCGCGGTGTTCGGGGTGTTGGTGTCCGGCGTGCAGGTGCTGACCAGGATGAGGTCCAGTTCCTCGGCCGTGATGCCCGCGTCCGCCAGCGCGTTCTGCGCCGCGCCGAGGGCAAGCTCCCAGGTGTGGGTGTTCTTTGCGATGCGGCGCTCCTTGACGCCTGTGCGCTGCACGATCCACTCGTCGCTCGTCTCCACCATGGTTTCCAGCATGGCGTTGGTCAGTACAAATTCCGGGATGCACGAACCCGTGCCGATCAATTGACTGTTGATGATTTCCACGCTCCCCAAAAGTTCAAATCGCTCTCCCAAAGCGTGGAAAAGCGACGACAGATTGATTGACAAAGTAATCCGTGACTATTATAATAAAAGTACATGAAAATGTCAACCTTTTCCGAGGTTTGGCAAGGCTTTTGGAGGAACGGAACATGGAATACGGTTTTGCATTTTTCCCCGGACAGGGCGCGCAGGCGCCCGGCATGGGCAAAGATTTGTACGAAAATTCGAAGGCGGCGGGGCTGGTATTTGAAGAAGCCAGCGAGGGCGCGGGGCTGGACGTTGCCAAGCTGTGCTTTGACAGCGATAAGGAGACCCTGTCCCGCACCGAGAACAGCCAGATCGCCATTTTCACCCACTCGATGGCGGCGCTCGCGGCGCTGAAGGAAGCGGGCGTGACGTTCCGGGCGGCGGCGGGCTTTTCGCTGGGTGAGTATACGGCGCTCGCGGCGGCGGGCGTGGTGTCGCTTGCGGACGGCGTCAAGATCGTTTCGATGCGCGGCAAGCTGATGCAGCAGGCGGCCGACTCGATCGACGGCGGCATGGCCGCCATCCTCGGGCTGGACGATGAAAAGATCGAGGCCGCGTGCGCGGCGGTGACGAGCGGCATTGTCCGCCCGGTCAACTACAACTGCCCCGGCCAGCTGGTCATCGCGGGCGAAAAGGCAGCGCTGGCCGAAGCGGTCGAGAACTGCAAGGCGGCGGGCGCGCGCCGCGCGGTGCCGCTGGCGGTATCGGGCGCGTTCCACACCCCGCTGATGGCAAAGGCTGCCGCCGAGCTGCGCGCCTATGTTTCCGACTTCACCTTTGCCGCCCCGCAGATGGATATTTACACCAATTTGAACGGTCAGGTGCTCGACTGCACCGACCTGCCCGCGCATCTGGAAAAGCACATGGTGTCCCCGGTGCGCTGGACGCTGCTGGTCAAAAACGGCATGGCGGCAGGCCTGACCACCGCGTGCGAGGTCGGCCCGGGCAAGACGCTGACCGGCTTTGCGGGCAAGATCAGCAAGGAGCTGACCTGCAAGGCTGTGCAGGATATGGCGGGCGTGCAGGCGGCAGCGGAATAAAAAATATCGATTCGATCGGAACCACCAAGGGAGACGCAGATGCGTCTCCCTTGATAGTTTAAAAATCCCTGCGCCGCAGCGCAAATGATTCCGCCGCTCTGTGAGCGGCATCAAAAAGGTGAGCTTTGCCCGACTTTTTGATACATTAGATTCGATCGGAAGCGTGGTTCCGATCGAGATGTTTCATCGTCTCTCTTTTGCGCCGGGGAAAAATTTTTCAAAAAATTTTTCCGGTTTTGAATGGATTGCCCTTGGCCGGTCGTATTGGTAGTGAAAGGCAAAAACGACAAGCCAAATCAACAGTCAAATTCAGAGGAGGACTTCATGATGAAAAAGATGGTTATGGGTACGGTCAGCGCGGCGCTGGTTCTTTCGATGGCGGTAACGGGTGCGTTTGCGGCAGGCCGCGGCGGCCGCCACCACAACGCCGGCGCAGGCTGCGGCATGGGGAATGGGCAGTATTTCGTCGATGCCAACGGCGACGGCGTATGCGACAACTACGGCACCGGCTGCGGCCGCTACTTCGTGGATGCCAACGGCGACGGCGTGTGCGACAACTGCGGCACCGGCGCAGGCGCGGGTCACGGCTGCTACTACGTCGACGCAAACGGCGACGGCGTATGCGACAACTGCGGCACCGGCCGCGGCGCAGGGCACGGTTACTACTACGTCGACGCCAACGGCGACGGCGTGTGTGACAACTACGGCACGGGCGCAGGCTGCGGCCAGGGGCGCGGCTGCCACCGCTGAACCGCGCGGTAGAATCCATCAGCAAAGGTAGGGTAGCATGCGGAGCGAGCAGGAGGCAAACGAGGCGATCGAGCGGTATGCGGATACCGTCCGACGGATCTGTATGATCCATCTGAAAAACCACGCGGACACCGAGGACATCTTTCAGAACGTGTTTTTGAAATATGCTCTCAGCACCGCCGTGTTTGAAAGCGAGGAGCACGAAAAGGCGTGGTTCATCCGCGTGACGATCAACGCCTGCCGCGACCTGCTCAAGAGCTTTTTCCGCAGCCGCACCGTCCCGCTCGACACCCTGCTCGACCAGCCCGCCGACCTGACGGAGAACGACCGCACGGTGTTTGACGCCGTGCTCGCCTTACCGCCCAAGTACCGCGACGTGGTCTATCTGCACTACTACGAAGGCTACACCGCGCCGCAGATCGCGGACATGCTGCGCAAAAACGTCAACACGGTATACACCTTACTGAACCGCGCCAAGCAGGCGCTCCGGCAAACACTGGGAGGGGACGACGATGCGTGACGAACTGAAAACCGCGCTGGACAAGGTCACGGCGGACGACACGCTCCGCCAGTCCACCCGCGCGTTCCTCGCCCGGCAGACCGGCAATTTCGGTGCTGCCAAGACGCGGCCGCGCACAGCGCACCGCATGGCGGCGGCCTTTGCCTGCTTTGCACTGGTGGTCGCGGGCGGTACAGGCTGGTGGGCATATTTTTCCCCCACCTGCGCCATCAGTATCGACATCAACCCGTCGGTCGAGCTGGGCGTCAACCGGTTCGACAGGGTCGTGTCGGTTGAGGGCATCGGGGCGGACGGCGAAGCGCTCGCCGAGACGTTGGCCATCCGCTTCCTCAGCTATGCCGACGCGCTGGACGCGCTGCTGGCCGACCCGACGGTCGAAGGCTATCTGGCGCAGGACGAGGTGCTGTCCATTGCGGTGGCGGGCGATAACGAGGCGCAGGCGGGCGCGATCCTTGCGCAGGCCGAAAGCTGCGCGGCGGGCACGCGCAACGTCTACTGCCACGCGGCAGACAGCGCGGAGATGGAGCATGCGCACGAGGCCGGGCTGTCGTTCGGCAAATATCAGGCGTTCGCGGTTTTGCAGTCGCTCGACCCGTCGGTGACCGCCGAGGACGCGCAGGGCATGACCATGCGCGAGATACACGACCGCATCGCCGCGCTCGACCCGGAGGCCGCGCTGACGTTGTACGGCGGCGGGCATGGGCACGGCAGCGGCGCCGGACATGGCAACAGCGCGGGCAATGGTCAAGGCGACGGCGCAGGCAATGGCCAAGGCGACGGCGCAGGCTCAGGTGCTGCAACCGGCACCGGCAGCGGACAGGGCAGCGGCGCCGGAGCCGGCAATGGGGCCGGAGGCAGCAGCGGTTCTGGCACGGGCGCCGGCTCTGGCCACGGCCACCACAGCGGGCACTGACCGATCGCCGCGCTTTGTATGGAAAAATCAGAAATAGCTTGACAAATCCCCCATAATGGACTACACTTATACCACAGAGCGAAAACTCTATTAAAACCGTAGGAAAAGGAGGAAGCCGCCATGCCGTCGACCCGGATGAACATGTGCATGATGTGCGGTTTTGCTCGTTTTTCTGCCATGCAGCGCTGAAGGCTGCAAGCTGTAAGCGGGCCGCTTGTCATGCGGCCTGACGGTTGAGATGAGAAACGAGCGGAAAGCAGACCCTGCTTTCCGCTTTTATATTGGAAAAGGGGGAATGGGGCTTGGAACAGGATTGCATTGTGCGCATCCAAAACCTGAACAAAACCTTCCGCGGCCGGGCGGGCACGGTCGTCGCGCTCGACGGGATCAACCTGGACATCCGACGCGGTGAGATTTTCGGCATCATCGGCCTGTCCGGCGCGGGCAAATCGACGCTCGTGCGCTGCATCAACTTTCTCGAGCGGCCGACCGAGGGCACGGTCGAGGTTGACGGGCAGGAGCTGGGCACGCTGACCGAAAAGGAGCTGCGCGAGACGCGGCACTCGATGGGCATGATCTTCCAGCAGTTCAACCTGCTGCAGCAGCGCACGGCGCTGCAAAACGTCTGCTTCCCGCTCGAAATCGCGGGCATGAAAAAGGCCGAGGCGGTCGAGCGGGCGCGTGCGCTGCTCGATGTGGTCAGCCTGTCCGACCGCGCGGACAATTACCCGTCCCAGCTGTCGGGCGGCCAGCAGCAGCGCGTGGCCATCGCCCGCGCGCTGGCGACCAACCCTAAGATTCTGCTGTGCGACGAGGCGACCAGCGCGCTCGACCCGACGACCACCCGCTCGATTTTGGCGCTTTTGAAGGATATCAACCGCAAGCTGGGCATCACGGTCATCATCATCACGCATGAGATGGCGGTCATCGAAGAGATCTGCCTGCGCGTGGCAATCATCGACGCCAGCCGCATCGCCGAGGTCGGCCCGGTCGAGCAGGTGTTCACCCGGCCGCAGTCAGCGATGGCGCGGCAGCTCATTTACCCGGACGGCAAGCGGGACAAGCTGGCCACAGGCAAGCACTACTGCCGCATCGTATTTGACGGCAACTCGTCGTTTGAACCGGTTGTGAGCAATATGGTGCTCGAGTGCAAGGCGCCGGTCAACATCATGTTTGCCGACACCAAGGACATCGACGGCCGCGCCTACGGCCAGATGATCCTGCAATTGCCCGAGGACGAACGCGCCGCCAAACGCGCGCTGGCCTACCTCGAGACCCAGAATGTGCATGTAGAGGAGGGCGACGCCGATGCTTTCACCTGAAGTTTGGGCGCAGAGCCTGTGGGAAACCCTATATATGGTCATCGTGTCGACTGCGGTGTCCTATCTGATCGGCCTGCCGCTCGGCCTGCTGCTGGTCGTGACCAACAAGGACGGCATCCGGCCGATGCCGCTGCTGAATACGGTGCTGGGCGTGGTCGTCAATATCCTGCGCTCGATCCCGTTCCTCATCCTTGCGGTCATGATCACGCCGATGACCCGCGCGATTGCGGGCAAGGCGATCGGCACGACCGCGATGATCGTGCCGCTGACGGTCGCGGCCGCGCCGTATGTCGCGCGCATGGTCGAGTCCTCGATCAAGGAAGTGCCGTTCGGTGTGATCGAAGCGGCGCAGTCGATGGGCGCAAGTCCGTGGCAGATCGTCTGGAAGGTGCTCGTGCCCGAGGCCAAGCCCTCGCTGATGGTGGGCGGCGCGATCTCGATCGTCACCATTTTGGGCTATTCCGCCATGGCCGGCTTCATCGGCGGCGGCGGTCTGGGTACGATCGCGGTCAACTACGGCTATAACCGCTACCGCGCCGACATCATGCTGGTCGCCTGTATCATCATCGTCATCGTCGTGCAGATTTTTCAGGTCGCCGGCATGTGGCTCGCGCGCCGGCTGGACAAGCGCAACCGCTGAGCCCCATCTTAATCCCGTATATCATTGCAATAATGATAGAATTACCCGTAGAAAAGGAGACAACACACATGAAGAAGAAGATTGCAGCCCTGCTTGCGGGCGCGCTGTGCCTGTCCGCGCTGGCAGCCTGCGGCGGCAACAACACACAGGCGAACGGCGACAGCGCCGCATCCGACGACAAGACCATCACGGTCGGCGCGTCGCCCACGCCCCACGCCGAGATTCTGAATGCCGCCAAGGACGTGCTCGCCGAAGCGGGCTGGACGCTCGAGGTCGTCGAGTTCACCGATTATGTGCAGCCCAACACCGCGCTGGTTGACGGCGACCTGGACGCGAACTACTTCCAGCACATCCCGTACCTCAATAACTTCAACAAGGAAAATGGCGCCGATCTGGTGAGTGCGATCGAGATGCACTACGAGCCGTTCGGCATCTACCCCGGCAAGACCGCGACCCTCGAGGAGCTGGCCGACGGCGCGACCATCGCTGTGCCGAACGACGGCTCGAACGAGACGCGCGCGCTGCTGCTGCTGCAGGACGCCGGCCTGATCACGCTCAAGGACGGCATTGACCCGACTTCGGACGCGACCAAGCTGGACATCGTTGAAAACCCGAAGAACCTCGACATCCAGGAGATCGCGGCCGAGCAGCTGCCGCGCTCGCTTGAGGACGTCGACCTCGCGGTCATCAACGGCAACTACGCGCTGCAGGCCGACCTGAACGCCAAGGAGGACTCGCTCATCACCGAGAACCCCGAGTACGCGCAGGTTTATGTCAATGTCGTTGCCTGCCGCAGCGGCGATGAGACCAGCGACAAGATCGCGGCGCTCAAGGACGCGCTGCAGAGCGACGCGGTCAAGCAGTTCATCGACGACACCTATAAGGGTGCGGTCGTGGCGACCTTCTGATTGACGCAAGATAAGCATCCCCCTCCGCTTTGACGGAGGGGGATGCTGCATTTTGGGTTATTTGCGGCAAGGGGACAATCCCCCACTATCGCGCCAGCTTCTCTATGCGATTGCTGCCATACTGCATGTCATGCTGCGGGCGGTTTGATCGCGTCGCTCCGCAAGGCCCGCCCGCATGTTTGCAGCCTTATTTTTCTTCCAAACGGAAGGTGACCTGCCATTCGCCCTCGACGGCCGCGCCGTCGACCGCGCCATAGAGCACCGGCGTGTAATCCGCCAGCCGGTCGGCCGGGACATCGTATACCGCCTCGCGGCAGTGCAGGCCACCGTCCGTATAGCTGTGCGACGCACTCGTCGGGACGGCCTGACCATCGGCGTCCACCAGCTCGAGCAGGCCGCTCGCCCCCGCCGCCTGTGCGACGCGCAGCTGCAAATGCAGCTGGCCGTCCGGGCGGGCGGCGTACAGGGCGAACAGCCCGTCCGCGCTTTGCCAGAGCGGCGTTTGCAGGGTGAGGAAGTCATAGTTTTGCGGCGCTTCACTGCCGTCCGACAGCAGATATGGGTCGACCGCGTGTGGTTGCACGGCGGCGGTGTTTGGCGCGCCGGACAGGTCGACCGGCAGCGCTTCGCCGTCATATATGGACAGCACAGGCGTTACTGCGTCTACCGAGAAGGTCAGCGGCTGCGCCGCATCGAGCGTGCGGTTCAGCACGTCAAATTCGGCAAAGAAGGTTGCGGTCTGCGTGGCCGCGTCCCAGTCCAGCAGCCGCCAGCTGGCGCTGCCCATCGTCCAGCCGTCGACGGCAATGCCGTCCAGACACAGGTCGGCAGCATCGAGGCGGCTGTCCTGCGTGTCGCGCAGGGTGAACACGATGCAGGCCAAATGCCCTTGCAGATAGGCGGACTCCACTTGCAGCGTGATGCCGTCCTGCGTGCAGGATTGCCCGACCGGTCGCAGCCAGCGCGCCACCGCGGCATACAGCGCAGAGAATCGTCCGGTGGCCTGCAAGGCGGCTGCGGTGCTGCCTAACACGAGCGCCGCAGCCACCGCGACGGCGACCGCGCGCCGCAGCCGCCGCTTGGGGCGCCGTCCGGCGCGGGCGCGCGCCAGCGTATCCACGATCAATGCATCGCTTGGCGCAATGGATTCGTTCATGCGGCGGTAAGTCTGCTCAAAGCTCATCGCTCATCTCCCCTTTCAGTATCTCGCGGAGCTGCGCCCGCGCGCGGGTCAGCCGCGTGCGGATGGTGGACGGTTTTTCGCCCGTCATACGCGCGATCTCCTCGGCGGAATAGCCCTCGTAGTAAAACAGGTGCACGGCGGCGCGGTATTTGGGCGCGAGCCTCCGCAGCGCATCGTCCAGCGCGCGCTCCTCGGGCGCGGGGAACGGGATGCGCTCGTCGAGCGGCACGTCGTGCCGCCGCCACGCGGCGCGCCAGTGGCTTTTCAGGCAGTTGAGCGTGACGCGCAGCAGCCACGCCTTGGCGTGCCCATCGCTGTCGAACACCGGCCGGTGCTGCGCGACGCGCAGGAATACCTCCTGAAAGATATCGTCCGCGTCGTGGCGGCTGCGCGTCTGGGCGTAGGCCAGCCGGTAGACGGTGCCGCCATAGCGCTGTACCAGCTGTTCAATGGTCGTCTCGTCCATGCCCCTCGCCTCCTTCTACTGGGAATACGCCGCAGGACGGCCAATCGCTACCGGCTGCGACGAAAATTTTCCGCAATGGCCATCTATCCGGATACCGCAGATACATAACAGAAAAGGGGACGGTAAAAACCGTCCCCTTTTGTCATGTAAAGCGGCCAATCAGCCCTTGACCGCGATGACCTCGACCTCGACCTTAGCGCCCTTGGGCAGCGCCGCGGCCTGCACGCACGAGCGCGCGGGCGGGTTTTCCGGGAAGTACTTGCCGTATACCTCGTTGAACGCGGCAAAATCGTTCATATCGGCGAGGAAGCAGGTGGTCTTGACCACGCGGTCGAACGACACGCCGCCCTCGGCCAGCACACAGCGCAGGTTGTGCATGACCTGCTCGGTCTGCCCCTCGATGGTGTCGGACGCAATCCGGTTGGTATTCGGGTCAAGCGCGATCTGGCCGGAGGTGAAGATCAGGTTGCCGGTGACGACAGCCTGTGCATACGGGCCGACCGCGGCCGGGGCGAGTTCGGTGTGCAGGATTTCTTTGATAGACATGGGGATTCTCCTTTCTATGCGGGGGGCGGCTTACTTTTTGCCGCCCTTGACTTTTTTCAGACGTTCGGTGTTGGACAGGATCTTTTTGCGGATGCGCACGCTCTTGGGCGTGATCTCAAGCAGCTCGTCGTCCGAGATGAACTCGAGCGCGGCTTCGATCGACATCTGGCGCGGCGGGATCAGGCGCAGCGCGTCGTCCGAACCGGCCGCGCGCATGTTGGTCAGCTGCTTTTTCTTGCAGACGTTGACCGCCATGTCGTCGCCGCGCGGGTTCTCGCCGATGACCATGCCCTCGTATACCTGCGTACCCGGCCCGATGAACAGCGGGCCGCGCTCCTGCGCGTTGAACAGGCCGTAGCCGACAGCCTCGCCTGCCTCAAACGCGATCAGCGAGCCGGTGGTGCGTTTGGAAATATCGCCCTTGTACGGCTGATAGCTGTGGAAGACCGAGGACAGTACGCCCTCGCCCTTGGTATCGGTCAAAAATTCGGTGCGGTAGCCGAACAGGCCGCGCGCCGGGATGAGGAACTCCAGACGCATGCGGTCGGCACCCTTGGGGTTCATCGACACCAGCTCGCCCTTGCGGCTACCCATCTTCTCCATGACCGCGCCGACCGCGTCCTGCGGCACGTCGGCGATCATGCGCTCGACCGGCTCACAGGTCTGGCCGTCGATCTCGCGGAACAGCGCCTTGGGCGCGCCGACCTGGAACTCGTAGCCCTCACGGCGCAGGTTTTCGATCAGGATGGACAGGTGCATCTCGCCGCGGCCGCAGACGCGGAACGAGTCGGTCGTGTCGGTTTCGTTGACGCGCAGCGACACATCCTTGAGAAGCTCGCGGAACAGGCGCTCGCGCAGGTGGCGCGAGGTGACGAACTTGCCCTCCTTGCCCGCGAACGGCGAGTCGTTGACCGAGAAGGTCATCTCGACCGTCGGCTCGGAGATCTTGACGAAGGGCAGCGCCTCGACGTGCTCGGGGTCGCACAGCGTCTCGCCGATCGTTACGTTCTCGATGCCCGAGAAGCACACGATCTCGCCCGCTTTTGCCTCGTCGACCGGCTTGCGCTCGAGCTCCTCGATGGTGTACAGCGTGACGACCTTGGCGTTGTACGGCTGGGTCGTGCCGTGGTAGTCGCAGACCGTGACCTGCTGGCCGACCTTCATCGAGCCGCGCTCGATGCGGCCGATGCCGATGCGGCCGACGTATTCATTATAGTCAATGGAGGAAACGAGCATCTGGGTCGGGCCTTCGGTGTCGACCTGCGGCGCCGGGATATGCTCGAGGATCTGCTCAAACAGCGGGGTCAGGTCGGTGCCCTCGGTGTTCGGGGACATGGACGCGGTGCCCGCACGGCCCGAGCAATAGACGATCGGACTGTCAAGCTGCTCGTCGGACGCGTCGAGGTTGAGCAGCAGCTCGAGCACCTCGTCGCCGATCTCGCCCAGACGGGCGTCCGGCCGGTCGATCTTGTTGACCGCGATGATGATCTTGTGGCCGAATTCGAGCGCTTTCTGGAGGACGAAACGGGTCTGGGGCATCGGGCCCTCGGCTGCATCGACCAGCAGCACAACGCCGTCCACCATCTTGAGGATACGCTCGACTTCGCCGGAAAAGTCCGCATGCCCCGGCGTGTCGACGATGTTGATCTTGACGCCCTTGTAATGTACCGAAGTGTTCTTGGCAAGGATGGTAATGCCGCGCTCGCGCTCGATGTCGCCCGAGTCCATGACGCGCTCCTCAACCACCTGATTTTCGCGGAAGGCGCCCGCCTGCTTGAGCATCTGGTCGACCAGCGTGGTCTTGCCGTGGTCGACGTGCGCGATGATGGCAATGTTGCGCAAATCGTTCCGAATCATATCTATTCCTCCATCTGCAGCTGATTTTCGTACAGATAGTATTATACCCGCTTTGCGGTGGGTTTTCCACCTGTGTTATCGTCAAAATTCGCGCGGAAAAAGCGCGCAAAACTGGCTATATTGGTGCGTTTTGATCGGCTGCGGGCGGGAAAAACCGCAGCCGGGACCATGGCGGCGCAGGCCGCCGCATGTTGGATGGTGTTCTGTCCGCTGAAATATGGTAAAATGCCGTGTACGGCTGGAAAAACAGCACAGCTTATGCTATAATAGTCCAAGCAAATCAAGCAGAGACAGAGGAATCAGCCCATGAAAGGAATCATTCTCGCCGCGGGGAAAGGCTCGCGCCTGTACCCCATGACGCGCCCGGTCTGCAAGCCGTTGCTGCCGGTATATGACAAGCCCATGATCTATTATCCGCTGGCCGTGCTGCTGCAGGCTGGCATCCGGGATATCCTGATCATCATCCCGCCCGGCGAGGAGGGGCCGTTTTACCGGCTGCTCGGTTCCGGCGGGCGGCTGGGCGTCAACATCACCTATGAGGTGCAGGAGGTCGCGCGCGGCATCGCCGACGCACTGCTGATCGGCGAGCAGTTTATCGGCTCGGATGATGTATGTCTGGTGCTGGGCGACAACATCTTTTATTCGCCGGATTTTGAAGGGTATCTGGCGCAGGCGCTGCGTGTCCAACAGGGCGCCTGTGTGTTCGGCTATTATGTCGACGACCCACGCGCGTTCGGCGTGGTCGAGTTCGACGCGCAGGGGCGCGCCGTATCCATCGAGGAAAAGCCGCGCTTCCCCAAGTCCAACTACATCGTGCCCGGCCTGTATTTTTACGATAACACGGTGCTGGATATCGCCCGCCACCTTAAGCCCTCGGCGCGCGGCGAGCTGGAAATCACCGACGTCAATCTGGAATACCTGCGCCGCGGCCAGCTGCATGTGGTAAGGCTCGACAAGGACTTCGTCTGGCTGGACGCCGGCACGGCGGACAACCTGCTCGATTCCGCGCAGGCGGTCAAGCGCGTGCAAGACGAGACCGGCCGCTATATCGCCTGTCTGGAAGAGATCGCCTTTGAGCGCGGCTATATCAGCCGTCAGGCGCTGCTGCGGCACGCCTTGGCGCTGGACAAAACGCTCTACGGACAATACCTGCAATGCCTGTAAAAGGAGAATGAACCCAATGGCAGTCTATACCGAAACCAAAACCTACCGCACCCGCGCCCACATGGGCATGATCGACGTCAGCGACGACTTCCGCGCGGCGGTCAAAAACGCCTGCCGGAACACCGGCATGAAATCGGGCATCATCACCGGCTTTACGACCGGCGGCGTGGCCGGACTGACCACGCTGGAGTTTGAGCCGGGCATGGTGCATCACGACCTCAAGGCCGCGATGGACGTCTTTTCGCCCTATACGGACGAGACCGGCCGCGTCATCCATTACCATCACCACGACACCTGGCACGACGACAACGGCTCGTCGCACATCAAGGCGGCGCTGCTTTCGCCGTTCATCGTCATCCCGTTCGTCGAGGGCGAGATCACGCTCGGCCCGTGGCAGAACCTGACGCTCGTCGAGTGCGACACGCGCGACCGCACGCGCGACATCGTCTTTCAGGTGATGGGGGAATAACATCCCAACCGAGAAAAAGCCGGAGGCTGGCACTTCCGGCTTTTTATGTCCAGAAATGGGCAGGGAAAAGCCGCAGGGGGGATACCCTGCGGCTTTTTATGGGAAATTCCGCACTGAACGGGAAGGAGGCGGCACCTTGATCCGCTGTGGCTTTCAGCAGACTTGTTGCACCGCGGGATGCTCCGGCCCACGGTGGAGAATAGGAGGTACAATCAGCGCCGCCCGGGAGATCAGTGGGAGGAAACCGGGTTACGAAATTACTTGGACGCCTTGGCAGCCTTGATAGCCTCGATCATCATCGGAACAACCTTGAACAAGTCGCCGCAGATGCCGTAGTCCGCTACGTCGAAGATCGGCGCGGAGTCGGACTTGTTGACGGCTACGATGCACTCGG
>NZ_CALWUN010000039.1 GCF_944384735.1 uncultured Agathobaculum sp.
AAGGCGGCTGGGTCGGGGTGCCAAACGCCCGGCGAAGCGGGGCGTTTGGGGTGAGCATTGCCGTCTGGCGGCAATGCTCTGTTTGCATACGCGGCAAAGCCGCGCCGGGCGGACGGGAGGGCTGTACATGCGATATGAAAACATCCCGATGGCGTTTATCCTTGGCTTCTGCGCGATGGTGTTTCTCCTGATCGGCTGCTGGGCGGCCATGCGGCGCGACCCGATGCACTTCTGGGCGGGCGCCACCGTGCCGCCCGAGGCCATCCGCGACATCCCGGCCTACAACCGCGCCTGCGCGCGGATGTGGTGGGGCTACGGCGCGGCGTGGGTGCTGACGGGCGTGTGCGCGCTGTTTTACGCGGGCGCCGCAGGCATGCTGACCATGCTCATCGCGGTCGGCGGCCTGCCTGTGCTTATTTTCATCTACGGCCGCATCTACAAAAAATACAAACGATAACGGGCGCGCCTGCGCCGGAAATGGGGAAAACTATGCGGGCACTGATTCAGCGCGTGTCGCGCGCGTCGGTCACGATCGACGGCGCGGTGCACGGACAGATCGGGCAGGGCTACCTTGTCCTGCTCGGCATCACGGACGGGGACACCGGGGACGACGCGGTCTATCTGGCCGACAAGACGGTTAAACTCCGCGTATTCACCGACGAAAACGACAAGATGAACCGCTCGCTCGCCGACGTCGGCGGCGGCATCCTCGTCGTGTCGCAGTTTACGCTGTACGGCGACTGCAAAAAGGGCAACCGCCCGAGCTTTACCGCGGCGGCGCGGCCGGAGACGGCTATCCCGCTGTATGAGAAGTTTATCGCGCGCTGCCGCGAGAGCGGCCTGCCGGTCGAGACCGGCGAATTCGGCGCGGATATGAAGGTCGACCTGTGCAACGACGGGCCGGTCACACTGTGGATGGACACCGCCCAGATGCGGTGACGGAAAGGAGAACCCCCTATGAAAGTATTGCAGCTGTGCGTCGGCATGGTCGCCACCAACTGCTATATCGTGTTTGACGAGGTGAGCCGCGAGGCCGCGGTCATCGACCCGGGCGACAGCGCCCCCTCGATCCTGCACGCGGTGGACGAGGAAAAGCTGACGGTCAGGTACGTCCTGCTGACGCACGCGCACTTCGACCACATCCTCGCCGCGCACGAGGTGCTGGAAAAGACGGGCGCCAAATACGTCGTGCCTGAGGCGGACACCTGGCTGCTCAAGCGGGAGAACATGGGGCAGTTCCGCGCGATCGCGCGCGGCTACGTCGAGGACACGCCCGACATCCTCGCCACCGAGGGCACGCAGCTCACCTTCGGCGGACTGACCGCGACCTATATGAACACGCCCGGCCACACGCCCGGCTCGTCGGTCATTCAGATCGAGGACTGCCTGTTCACGGGCGACACGCTGTTCCGCCACGAGTGCGGCCGCTGCGACCTCGAGGGCGGCGACTTTGGCGTCATGCTGCGCTCGCTCAAGCGTTTGCACGACCTCGAGGGCGACTACAAGGTGCTGCCCGGACACGAGGGGCTGTCCACGCTGGCCGAGGAGCGCGTGGCCAACCCGTATATGTTACAGGCGGTCGGCAAGCGATGATTTACACGCTCGAGGGGCATGACCTCAAGCACGCGGTCGAGGAAATGCTGTTCCACCTGCTGCCGACGGTGACGCTGACGCGCGCGGACGCGGTGGACGACGCCTGCACCGGCGACTGGTGCCGCAGCATGCTCACTGAGACGGACGGGCAGGCGCGGGCGACGGCTGTCGTCCGGCTGGACGGCACGGCGCGCGAGGCGTCGCGCGAAGCGTCCGTCGACGGCCTGGCGCCCTTGGACTACAAGCGCACGGTGACCGAGCTGGTCAAGTCGACCGTGTACGACGCGGTCGTGCCCGCGCTGGCGCAGCCGCCCGTCTGGGGCAGCCTGACCGGCGTGCGCCCGGCCAAGCTGGCGCGCGGGCTGATCGAGCGCGGCATGACGCGCGGCGAAGCCGCGCAGCACCTGCGCGAGCACTTCCACGTCTCGCCCGAGCGCACCGCGCTGACCATCCGCGCGGCGGCGACCGCGATGGAGCTGGACAAGGGGATCGGCGAGGACGATATTTCGCTCTACGTCGGCATCCCGTTCTGCCCGTCGCGCTGCTATTACTGCTCGTTCGTCTCGTCGACGACCGCGCAGTCCGGCCACCTGATCGGACCCTACCTCGACACGCTGTGCCGCGAGATCGCGGAGACCGCCGCGCTCGTGCGCGAGGCGGGCAAGCGCGTGCAGGGCGTGTACATCGGCGGCGGCACGCCGACCACGCTGGACGAAACCCAGCTGACCCGCCTGCTGGATACGCTGGCCGCAAACTTTGATTTTTCCCATCTCCGTGAATATACTGTGGAAGCGGGGCGCCCGGATACGATTACGTCTCAAAAGCTCGCCGCGCTGCGGCGGGCGGGCGTCGGCCGCGTCAGCATCAACCCGCAGTCGATGGACGATAGGGTGCTCGCGGCCATCGGGCGGCGGCACAGCGCGGCCGACGTGCTGCGCGCCTATGACGAGGCGCGGCAGGCGGGCTTCGACGAAATCAACATGGATTTGATCGCGGGGCTTGCGGGCGACACGCCCGAAAGTTTTGCCCGCACGGTCGACACGCTCATTTCCCTTGCGCCCGAGAACATCACCGTGCACACGCTGGCCATCAAGCGCGGCGCCGACCTGACCGACAAGGCCGCCGCCGCGGCGCAGCGCGCGGCGGTGTCGCACATGCTCGACGGCGCGGCGGACGCGCTGCACCGCGCGGACTACGGCCCCTATTACCTCTACCGGCAGAAGTTCACCGCGGGCGGCTTTGAAAACGTCGGCTGGTGCCGGCCGGGGACGGAATGCTTTTACAACGTGACCATGATGGAGGAGCTGCAAACCATCCTGTCGCTCGGCGCGGGCGGCGTGTCCAAGCGCGTCGACCGGGACACCGGCTGGATCGAGCGGGTGAACAACCCCAAGTACCCGCTCGAGTACATCCGCGCGGCCGGCCGGCTGGCGGCGGGCAAGCGCAGGATCCTGTTCCCCAAGCGCTGAAAAGGAGGCAGGGACGATGGCGGAATACACGCTCAAATATATCAACCACCGCGCGCGGTACGACGCGATGGCGTTCATCCACGAATGCGAGCAGCAGTACCATGAGCAGGTGCTTTACGCAGCCGAGGTGATTGCACAGAACAGCGTGCACAAGCCGATTGTGCTGATCAACGGGCCGTCCTCGTCGGGCAAGACGACGACCAACGACCGGCTGGCCAAGGCGCTCGAGGCGCACGGCATCCATGCCGAGATGATCTCGATGGACGATTACTACCGCTCGGTCGGCACCTATGAAATGCCGCCCGACCCGGAAAACGGCGTGCCCGACCTGGAAAGCCCGGACTGCATGGACCTGCCGCTTTTGAGCCAGCACCTGTCGCAGCTGGCGGCGGGCGAGGAGATCGTGCTGCCGCGCTTCGATTTTGCCACGCACACCTCCATCCCCGAGGCGCGCGTGCTGCGCCTCGACCCGGACGAGGTTGTGCTCATCGAGGGCATCCACTCATTCAACCCGGTCATCATGGGCGACCTGGCGCACACGGCGACCGGCATCTACCTGTCCATTTCCAGCACGGTCGTGCCCGAGGAGGGGTCGCGGCTCGAGCCGTATATGCTGCGCTTTTTGCGCCGCGCCATGCGGGACAGCCTGTTCCGCGGCTCGCCGGTCGAGGAGACGCTGCACCAGTGGAACTCGGTGCGCCGGGGCGAGCGGCTGTATATCGCGCCCTACCGCGGGCAGGCCAACCTGACGGTCGACACCTTCCTGCCCTACGAGCTGTGCATCCTGATGCAGCACCTGACGCCGCAGCTGGGGCGCTACCGCAAAAAGCTGGCCGCGGCCGACCTTGCGCCGCTGGCCGGGGTGCTCGGGCAGGTCGCGCCGGTCGATTACGCCGACCTGCTGCCGGAGGACTCGGTGCTGCACGAGTTCATCGGCTGAACGCGCCGAAAAGCTTGCTTTCCGGCGGGGGATGCAGTATAATATATCAAATGCCGCGGCTTTGGCCGCGCGGAAGGAGCGAGGATGATGGACGCAAGGGTGCAGCCGTTTTTGGATAAGGTACGGGAAATGGCGGAAAAAACGGGCGACGCCGCCAGCTGCGCGGCGGATGCCGCGCGCAAAAAGGCGGCCGAACTGGCCGGGGTGACCAAGGCCAATTTACAGATTTTCGACCTGAACACCGAGTGCGACGTGCTGTTCAAGGAGATGGGGCGCATGGTGTACGCGGTGCACTGCGGCGAGGATGTCTCCAACGAGGAAATGGACCAGAAGCTGGCCGCGGTGGACGCCAAGCGGCAAAAGATCGCCGCGCTGCGCGAAACGCTCGCGGGCACGGGCGATACCGTGGCCTGCCCGCACTGCGGCAGGGCCTGCGGCCGGGGGGACGCGTTCTGCGCCGGCTGCGGCGGCGCGCTGTGAGCGCATATTCCGGCGTGCCCCGCCATACGGTGAAGTAACAAAGGACGAAGGGCGTGTCACGTTTGCAGCGAAAAAAGCAGAATTTCATCCAGGGCGCGGTCATCCTGATGGCCGCCAGCCTGGTCGTCAAGGTCATCGGCGCGTTTTTCCAGATCCCGCTGCAAAACCTGATCGGCGGGGAGGATTCGCCGGCGTTCGGCCTGTTCAGCGCGGCCTACCGCATCTATACGGCGATGCTGGTGGTTTCGACGGTCGGCCTGCCGGCGGCGCTGTCCAAAATGGTCGCCGAGGCGACCGCCTGCGGCCGCGAGCGCGAGGTGCACCGCATCGTGCGCGTGGCGGCGGGCATTTTTGTGCCGGTCGGCCTGCTGGCAACGGCGGTGCTGCTGTTCGGCGCGGACACCTTTGCGGGCTGGATCAAAAACCCGGACGCGCGGCTGGCCGTCATGGCCATCGCGCCGAGCGTTGCGATGGTCGCCATCCTGTCGGTGTTCCGCGGGTATTACCAGGGGCGGTCGAACATGGCGCCGACCGCGGTCTCGCAGGTCATCGAGGCGGCGGGCAAGCTGGCCGTCGGCCTCGGCCTTGCGTTTTACGCCAAGCAGCAGGGGATGGACGACCCGGTCGTCGCGGCGCTGGCCGTGCTGGGCGTGACGGTCGGCGAGGTCGTCGCGGCGGGCTATATGCTCGCGCAGGCGGCGGTGACGCGCCGCCGCGCCGAGCCGGTGCGCCTGCTGAGCGATGCGGTGCGTCCGACGCGCGAGCTGGCAAAAACGCTGCTCAGCCTGTCCATCCCGATCACCATCAGCTCGGCCGTGATGAGCGTGACCGACCTGATCGACGTGGCGCTGATCGCCGCGCGGCTGCAAAGCCCGGCGGTCGGCATGACGGCCGAGGCGGCCACGACCGCCTACGGCATCTACACCGGCACGGTCAACTTCTTCAACCTGCCGCAGACGCTGATTACGGCGCTGGCCGTCAGCGTGCTGCCGACGATCGCAAGCGCGCGGGCGTCGCAGAACTTCACCAAGGTATCCAAAACACTGTCGACCGCGCTGCGGCTGACCATGATCATCACGCTGCCCGCGGGCGCGGGCTTTTTGCTGCTGTCCGGCCCGATTTTGCGCATCTTCTATTCGGTCGGCGTGTCCGTGCAGGGCGGCCCGCTGATGGCCGTGCTGGGCTTTGCCGTGCCCGCGGTCGCGCTCGTCGCGGTGACCAACGCGACGCTGCAGGCCTTCGGCCGCATCGACCTGCCGCTTGTTTCGATGTTCCTCGGCGGGGTGGTCAAGATGCTGGGCGACTATTACCTGATCGGCAACCCGGCGTTCGGCATTTTGGGCGCGTCCATCAGCACGGCCGTGTGCTACTGGCTGATCGCCGTGCTCAACCTGTTCCACATCGGGCGGCTGTCGCACGCGCTGCCGCCCCTCGGCAAAACGGCCGGCCGGCCGCTCGCGGCGACGGTGGGTATGGGCGCGGCGACCTACCTTGTGCATACCGCGCTGCTGCGCCTGACGGGCGCGGCGCCCGGCGCGCTGCCCGACAAGCTGGTGACGCTCATTGCCATCGCGGCGGCGGGCGCGGTGTACCTTGCGCTGCTGCTCGCGCTGCGCGCCGTCGAGCGCGAGGACGTGCTGCTGCTGCCCAAGGGCGAAAAAATTGCCGATATCCTACACCTAAAATAATCAGGAAGTGCAAACCATGGTTGATTTTGAACAGAAAGAACAATATGATTTTGACGACCTGCTGCGCATCATGGAGATTTTGCGCGCGCCCGACGGCTGCATGTGGGACCGCGAGCAGGACCACCAGTCCATCCGCCGCAACTTCATCGAGGAGACCTACGAGGTCTGCGAGGCGATCGACGAGCAGGACGCCGACCACCTGAAGGAGGAGCTGGGCGACGTGCTGCTGCAGGTCGTGTTCCACACCCAGATGGAAAAGGAAAAGGGCGTGTTCGACATCGGCGACGTGGCCGACGGCGTGTGCAAAAAGCTGATCTTCCGGCACCCGCACATCTTCGGCACAGTCAAGGTCGGCTCGTCCGCGGAGATTTTGGAAAACTGGGACGCGCTCAAGCGCGTGGAAAAGCATCAGGAGACCGACACCTCGGCGCTCGACAGCGTCGCGCGCAGCCTGCCCGGCCTGATCCGCGCGGAAAAGCTGCAAAAGAAGGCGGCCAAGGTCGGCTTTGACTGGGAAAACGCGCAGGGCGCGTTTGACAAGGTTTCGGAGGAGGCCGATGAGCTGCGCCGCGCGATGGACGGCGACGGCGACGCCGGGGAGGAGCTGGGCGACCTGCTGTTCGCGGTGGTCAACGTCGCGCGGCACCTCAAGGTCGACCCCGAGCGCGCGCTGGAAAAGACCTGCAACAAATTCATCAGCCGCTTTGCGTCGATGGAACGGCAGGCGCGGGACGCGGGCAAAACGCTGTCCGGCCTGCCGCTGGACGAGCTGGACGCGCTCTGGGAGCGGGCCAAGGGCGAGGCATAACGGGGACAGCATGAAGAAAAACGAATTGGTCGCGCTGGCCGCGGAGCAGACCGGCCTTTCCAAAAAGGATATGGAAAAGACGGTCGACGTGCTGCTGTCCGCCATTGTCGACGCGCTGGCGGCCGGCGATAAGGTGCAGCTGAGCGGGTTCGGCTCGTTCGAGCCCCGCGTCCGCGCTGCGCGCACCGGGCACGACCCGCGCACGGGGGAGAAGATCGTCATCCCGCAGGCGGTCGTGCCGGTGTTCAAGCCCAGCAAAAACCTAAAGGATAAGGTGGAAGGCAAATAACGTGAGACTGGACAAATATCTGAAAGTATCGCGCCTGATCAAGCGGCGCACGGTGGCAAACGACGCCTGCGACGCGGCGCGCATCACGGTTAACGGCAAGCCCGCCAAGGCCTCCTATCAGGTCAGGACGGGCGACGTGATCGAGATTGCGTTCGGCCAGCGCACGATGAAGGTCGAGGTGCTGGCCATCGCCGAGCACGCGCTCAAGGCGGACGCCGCGGCGATGTACCGCGAAATCGTATGACCCGGCATATCCTGTCCCGCCCCTTCATAGCATGAAGGGAGCGGGATGTTTTTTTATGCAGGGAGGGAATGGCTGATGGCATCCGAGGAACGCGGAAGGGAACTGCCGCACAACATCATCCTGGAGGAGCGCGGCAAACTGTCGGTCTCCGGCGTGGTGGATGTGCAGAGCTTTGACGAGGAGCAGGTGCTGCTCGAGACGGTGCGCGGCATGCTGCTCGTGCGCGGGCAGGGGCTGCACATCGAGCGGCTGCAGCTCGAGGCGGGCGAGCTGCTGGTGCACGGCGAGGTCAGCCTGCTCGAATACGACGACAGCGTGCAGCCGCGCGGCAGCCTGCTCGGGCGGTTGTTCGGCAGGTGAGCGCCCATGCAGGCGTTTTCCAATGCCGAGCAGCTGCACCTGGCGCTGCAAAGCCTGCTGCTGGGCGCGGGGATCGGGCTGTTTTACGATGTGCTGCGCGCGGTGCGGCGGCAGTTTTCGTTCGGCCGCGCGGCGACGGCGGCGTGCGATACGCTGTTCTGGATGGTGCTGCTGGGCGCGCTGTTCGAGTTCAACCTGCTGTTCGCGCCCGGGCAGAGCCGGTATTTCATCCTGGCCGGGGCGGCCGGCGGGGCGGCGCTGTATTTCGGGCTGCTCAGCCCGGCGGCGCTGGCCGTGTTCGGGCGCGCCCTGGGCGCGCTGGTGTGGGCGCTGCGCCTGCCCGGACGGGCCGCGCGCACGCTGCGGCGGCTGGCGCAAGCGGTCGGCCTGCGGGAGAAATGCGGATTTTTTGTAAAAAAGTTTGCCAAACCCTCTTCCATTTTTGGGCGGAAAGGTATAAAATAAAGTGAAACAGTTCGACGCGGACAAAGCAGCATGAGGTGAGAAACGTGTCCAAGCGGAAAGTGCCGGTGGTGGTAAAGATAGCGATGCTGGCATTTTTGCTCTATGCGGCGGCCACGATCATCCGGCTGCAATCCCAGATCGCCGATAAGCGCGCCGAGCTCGACAGCCTGACCGAACAGGTCGACGCTTACGAGCTGGCCAACGAACAGCTGCAGCAGGAGATGCAGGACGGCATCTCCGAGGAGGATATCAGCGAGCTGGCCCGCACCGAGCTGAGCTATGCGGAGCCGGGGGAGCGCGTCTTTGTCGACACGTCGGGCCGGTAAAAGGGAAAAGAATAACGGAGGCAAAACAGCTTATATGGATTTGGCAGTGGGTACGATCGTAGAGGGCAAGGTAACGGGCATCACCAAGTTTGGTGCTTTTGTGGCATTGCCGGAGGGCAAGTCGGGCATGGTGCATATCTCCGAGGTAGCATCCAGCTTCGTCAACGACATCAAGGATTTCCTGCAGGAGGGGCAGGCAGTCAAGGTCAAGGTCATCAGCATCGACCAGGCGGGCCGCATCAACCTGTCCATCAAAAAGGCGCAGCCGCAGGAGCCGCGGCAGGAGCGGTCGGGCGGGTACGCGCCCCGTCAGCCGCGCTTCCAGCAGCGTGCGTCCGCGCCGCGCGGCCGTGCCGCGCAGCCGCCCAAGGACCCCGCAACAATGAGCTTTGAGGATAAGCTGAAGGCGTTCATGTCGGACAGCGAAAGCCGTCAGGCCGACGTGCGCCACGCGACCGACCGCAAAAACGGTTCGCGCCGCCGCAGATAAATACCAGAACCGGGGAACGCCCCCGGTTTTGTTTTTATCCCCCGGTTTCGACGGTTTTTGCGCGCGGTGGCAAAAAAAGCGCGCCCTTTCCGGAGGGAAGGGCGCAAAAAATAGGATTGTGGGGATAAAGATATGAACGGTGCATGGCAGCGTTCCTGCTGCCATGTTTAATATACCATATATTTCCAAACACGTCAACACTTTTTTTCAGGAGTTTTCATGGAACAATTGCTGATACAGAATGTGTCCGTCCGGACGATGGACGGGGCGGACACGCGCTTTGCCGGCTGGGTGCTCATCGAGGGCGGCAGGATCGCCGCGCTGGGCGGCGGCACGCCGCCGGACTGTCCGCACACCTTCGACGGCGCGGGCGGTGTGCTCACTCCCGGCCTGATCGACGTGCACTCCCACCTCGGCTTGTATGAGGACGGGCTGGGCTTTGAGGGCGCGGACGGCAACGAGGACACCGATCCGGTCACGCCGCACCTGCGTGCGCTCGACGGCATCAACCCGATGGACCGCGGCTTCCGCGAGGCGCTTGCGGCGGGCGTGACGGCGGTCGCCGTCAGTCCGGGCAGCGCCAACCCGATCGGTGGACAGATCGCGCTGGTCAAAACGGCGGGTCGCCGCGTCGACGACATGGTTGTGCGCGCGCCGCTTGCCATCAAGTTTGCGCTGGGCGAAAACCCCAAGTCGGTGTACCACGACAAGGACGAGGCGCCGGTCACCCGTATGGCGACCGCCGCGCTCATCCGCGAGCAGTTGTACAAGGCCAAGGAATATCTGGCGCGGCGCGAGCGCGCCGAGAGCGACCCGGACGACGACGGTCCGGACTACGACGCCAAGCTCGAGGCGCTCGTGCCGTTGCTCTGGGGCAAGATCGACGCGCACTTCCACGCGCACCGCGCGGACGATATTTTCACCGCGCTGCGCATCGCCAAGGAATTCGGCATCAAGCCGGTCATCATCCACGGCACCGAGGCGCATCTGGTGGCCGACCTGCTGGCCGCCGAGGGCGTGCCGGTCGTCAGCGGCCCGTATATGACCGACCGCTCCAAACCCGAGCTGCGCAGCCTGACCGACGAGGCGCCCGGCATCCTTGCCCGCGCGGGCATCCCGACCGCCATCACGGTCGACCACCCGGAGACCCCGCTGCGGCTGCTGCCGGTGGCGCTCATGCTCGCCGTGCGTGCGGGGATGGATAAGGACGACGCGCTGCGCGCGGTCACGTCGGTGCCCGCGCAGGTCGCGGGCGTGCACGACCGCATCGGCATGCTGCGCGTCGGGCTGGACGCCGACTGCGTGCTGTGGGGCGGCGACCCGCTGGATTTTGCATCACAGGTGCAGGCCGTTTGGGTAAACGGCGCACTGGAATACAGGAGGACGATATGAGGACGATCGACGTTTCCGAGGTGACAAAGCTGGTGCGCCGGCTGTGCATCGACGCGAATTACTACCTGCCCGCCGACGTGCGGCAGGCCTTTGTCGACGGGCAGCAGGCCGAGCAGTCGCCGCTGGGCAGGGAGATCTTCGGCGAGATGATCGCCAACTGCGACCTTGCGCGCGAAAACGATGTGCCGGTCTGTCAGGATACCGGCATGGCGATCGTGTTCGCCGAGGTCGGGCAGGACGTGCACCTTGTGGGCGGCGCGTTCGAGGACGCGGTGACCGAGGGCGTGCGCCGCGGCTATCTCGACGGCTACCTGCGCCTGTCGGTCGTGGGCGACCCGCTGCGCCGCGAGAACACGAACGACAACACGCCCTGCGTGCTGTACACGTCCATCGTGCCGGGCGACAAGGTGCGCATCACGGTCGCGCCCAAGGGCTTCGGCTCGGAAAACATGAGCGCGATGAAGATGTTCACCCCCGCGGCGACGAAGGGGCAGATCGTCGACTTTATCGCGGACGTGTGCATCAACGCAGGCTCCAACCCCTGCCCGCCGGTCATCATCGGCGTCGGCCTGGGCGGCACGAGCGACAAGGCGGCCTTCCTGGCCAAGCGCGCGCTGCTGCGCCCGGTGGGCGTGCGCAGCGCCGACCCGCTGTATGCCGACATGGAGCAGGCGGTTTTGGACAAGGTCAACGCCTCGGGCGTCGGCCCGCAGGGGCTGGGCGGCACGGTGACCGCGCTGTCCTGCGCGGTCGAGCCGTTCGGCACGCACATCGCGGGCCTGCCGTGCGTGGTCAACGTGTCCTGCCATGTCACGCGCCACGCCGAGGGTGAGCTCTGACGCGTGCTGCCAACCTGTTGGCAAGGTGCTGAACAATTTGTGAATTCCTGCAAAATAGATTGGACATTTTCACCGAATGCGTGGTATACTAAAAATAGCAAATTCCCCATCAAGCCGCTGCCGGACAGACGGCCTGCGGCGCCAAGTATCTTGGGCCTTGTACCCGTTAGGAGATGATGTTATGAAGTTTACCATCGTCGAGAGAAAGATGAAAATTGACGACGATCTGCGGCAGTACGCGCTGCGTAAGGTCGAAAAGCTGGATCGCTATTTCCATCAGGATTCGGACACCACGCTGACCTTCAGCGAGCTGCGCGGCAAGCAGACCGTCGAGATCACGGTGCGCCAGACCGGCCTTGTCGTGCGCGCGGAGGAGACGACGACCGACATGTTCGCCTCGGTCGACGGCGCGATCAGCAGCATCGAGCGCCAGATCCGCAAGCACAAGACCCGCTTGGAAAAACGCCTGCGCGAGGGTGCGTTCGACAAGATGGCCGAGCAGCAGGCGGCGCTGGCCGAGGAGGACTTCGACATCGTGCGCCGCAAGCGCTTTGAGGTCAAGCCGATGAGCGTGGACGAGGCCATCCTGCAGATGAACCTGCTCGACCATCAGTTCTACTTCTTCCGCAACGCGGACGCGGACAACATCCATGCGGTGGTGTACAAGCGCGCGGCGGGCGGCTACGGCCTGATCGAGGGCGAGGAATAAGGCGCAGCCGGGCAGTTTGTGGGGGACAGGCCCGGGGAAGCGGATAACACTGGTAAAATGGAGTCCGGCGGCAGCCTGCCGCCGGACTTTTCGGGTAAAGGGGAAAGATTATGGAAATGCTGTCTCCGTTCCTGCTGGTGCGCTTCGGGCTGCTGGGCCTGCTCGACCGGCAGGCGCTGGTGCGCGCGTCGTACTTTGCCCCGATGGAGGGGCGCGAGCGCGCGGCCTACTGGGCGTTCCAGCTGATGACCGCGCTCATCCTGGCGCTGATGCTGCTGCTGCCGGTGCGGATGCAGCCGTGCTCGGTGTTTATCTTAGGTGTGCTGCTCTATTTGGCCGGGCTGGCGCTGCTGGGCGCGGCGGTGGTCGCGTATGCCCATCCGGCGGACAGCGGCCTGAACCGGGGCGGGGTCTACCGCTGGTCGCGCAACCCGATGTACGTCGCTTATTTCCTGCTGTTCTGCGGCTGCGCGCTGCTGACGCAGTCGGCGCTGCTGCTGGCCGCGGCGGTGGTGTTCCAGCTGGCGGCGCACATCATCATCCGCGCGGAGGAGCGCTGGTGCCTGGCGCGGTTCGGGCGGGAATACGCATGGTATATGCGCAAGGTGCGGCGCTATTTTTAGGCGCGCCGCCCCGGGGCGCAGGTTGGACGCGCAGGCCGTTCCCGGCGCAGGCCGCGGCATGCCCTTTGCGCGGATGGGGGAGGAAACGAATGAACCTTTGTGATATTGATGTGATCCGCGCCGTGCTGGCCAGGCACGGCTTCCGGTTTTCCAAATCGCTCGGCCAGAACTTCCTGACCGATCTGTCGGTGCCGCAGCGCATCGCCGCGCAGAGCGGCGCGGCGCAGGCCGGGCATGTCGTCGAGGTCGGCCCGGGCATGGGCTGCCTGACGGCCGAGCTGTGCCGCGTGGCGGGGCAGGTGGTCGCGGTCGAGCTCGACCGCGCGCTGCTGCCCGTTTTGGACGAGACGCTCGCCGGATTTGACAACTACGAGGTCGTGCAGGGCGACGTGCTCGCGCTTGACCTTGCTGCGCTGTGCAGGGAAAAGTTCGGCGACGGCCGCGCGGTTGCGTGCGCCAACCTGCCGTACTACATCACCACACCGGCCATCACCGCGCTGCTCGACAGCCGCGCGTTCGATCAGGTCACGGTCATGGTGCAGAAGGAGGTCGCCGAGCGCATCTGCGCGGCGCCGGGCACGGCGGCGTATTCGGCGTTCTCTATCTATGTCCAGTACCGCGCGGCGGCCGAGATTTTGTTCGACGTGCGCGCCGACTGCTTTGTGCCGCGCCCCAAGGTGGACTCGGCCGTGCTGCGGCTGACGCCGCTCCAGCAGCCCGCGGTCCAAACGGTGGATGAAAAACTGTTCTTTTCGCTCGTGCGCGCGGCGTTCAACATGCGCCGCAAAACGCTGGTCAACGCGCTCGGCCCGGTGCTGGGCGACCGGCTGGGCAAGAACGGCATCACCGCGCTCATCGGGACGGTCGGGCTGGACGCGCGCGTGCGCGGCGAACGGCTCAGCCTTGCGGACTTCGCGCGGTTGACCGACGCGGCGGCGGGCATGCTCGCGCGGGCGTGAGCCTTATACGCCGAGCAGCAGCAGCACGCCGATCAAAATCAGCTGTTCCCAGTCGGTCTCGCCGCCGTCGGACAGCAAAAACCAGACGATGACCAGCGCGACGACCGTGTTGGTGTCCAGCCGGAGGTTTTGCAGCCGGTCGGACAGCCCGCGCGTCAGTTCGCTCAGCGCGGCGGCGGCCTGCCCGCCGGCAGACTGCCCGCCCGCCGGCGGGTGGCTGGCCGGCTCGGGCGGCGGGGGCGTGTCGACGGCCGATTCGGTCAGATAACGGTTGTACAAAGCGGTATCCCCCCTTTCCGGTCAGAGCGCGCGCGTATGGTCGTCAGGCGGCGCGCCGTCCGCGCGGGCAAGCCCGCCCAGCTGGCCGAGTGCGGCGCGCGCCATGCGCGCCATGCTGACCAGCCGCATCGCATGGTCGAACTGGCCCGCGACCTCGTCGGTCACGAACGGCTTGAGCGCGCCCAGCAGGGCGCGTTTTTCGTGCGGAACCGCGCTTTGCCCGCTCTGCACGATCGTGCCGATGACGGGCAGCGCGCGCCCCACCCAGTCGGCGGTGGGGTCGTAATCGGCGCCGGACTGCGGCGCGGCCGCGTCCGTCCCGCCGCCCAGCAGGCCGGACACGGTCTGCACCGCGTTCTGCAAAGCCTCGGGGTCGCTCAGCAGCGAGGACAGCATCTCCTGATCCATGGCGGCGCCCCCTTATTTGCCGAAGATTTTTTTCAGCTGCGCGGCAAGGCTGGCGCCCTCCGGGGTCTGCATCAGCTGCTTGGCCAGCCGGGCGGCCTCGCCCATGTCGCCGCGCTGCGCGGCCTGCGCGGCGCGCTCCAGGTCGGCCGCGTGCCGGTCGGAAATGATGCGCGCGGCCTGCTGCCCGCCCGGCGTGCGCAGCGCGGCCTGCAGCTGTTCGAGCGCGTCGGCGTTGCCCGCCTGTGCGGCGATGCGGCGCAGGATGTCGTTCTGATTGGGCATGGTGACCCTTCCTTTCCATACATCGTTTGCTGCCAGTATATGCGCGGCAAGGGAAAAATGTGAGGGGGAAGGGTTTACAAGCGCGCGCCCGCGTTGTAAAATACTGCTGTGTCACCGGAAGGGGGACGACGATGTGAAAATCCTGATCTTTGCCGATTCACACGGCTATAATGTCAGCATGGCCTGCGCGATCGAGCGCGAAGCGCCCGATATGGTGCTGCACCTGGGCGACCATACGGACGACGCGCGCGAGCTGCAAAGCGTGTTCCCGGGGCTGACCGTGTGCGGCGTGCGCGGCAACAACGACTATTTCGACCGCGACGCGCCCGAGCATGCCGTCGTCACGGCGGGCGGCGTGCGCATCTTCCTGACGCACGGCCACCGCGAGCAGGTCTATTCCCGCGAGGGCGACATGGTCGCCCGCCTGGCGCGGGAGGAGGGCTGCGGCCTTGCCTTTTTCGGCCACACGCACCGCATGTCGCTCATGCGGCAGCACGGCGTATGGGTGTGCAATCCGGGCAGCATCAGCCTGCCGCGGGGCGGCGCGCCCGGTTACGCGCGGCTGACCGTCTCCGGCGGACAGGCGTGTTTGCTGGAGCTGCTCGACGAGGACGGCGGTCTGCTGCGGCAGGAGAAAATCACAGGGTAAGGGGAAACAGAAATGCTTTTGGCCATTGACGTAGGCAACACCAACATGGTGTTCGGATTATATGAGGGCGAGTACCTGCGCGGCACGTTCCGCATCTCGACCAACGCCGAGCGCACCTCGGACGAGCTGGGCATGCAGATCTCGCAGTATTACCACTTCCACGGCATCGACCGCAGCCGTACCCGCGCGGTGATCATCGCGTCGGTCGTGCCGCCGGTCATGTACACATTGATCAACGCCATCCGCAAGTACCTGCGCGTGCAGCCGGTCATCGCGGGGCGCGATGTCGATATCGGCATCGAAAACCGCTATGCCAACCCGCGCGAGGTCGGCGCCGACCGGCTGGTCAACGCGGTGTCGGCCGTGCGCAAGTACGGCAAGCCGCTTGTCATCGTCGACATCGGCACGGCGACCACCTTTGACGCGATCGACGCGGCCGGCGCCTATCAGGGCGGCGCGATCTTCCCGGGCATCAAGGTCGCCATGGAGGCGCTGTTCCTTAAGGCGTCCAAGCTGCCGCGCGTCGATATCGAGCGGCCGGAGCACGCCATCGGCAAGACGACCGTGCAGTCGATGCAGTCGGGCGCGGTGCGCGGCTACGTCGGCGCGCTGAGCGGCATCATTTCGGATATCCGGGACGAGCTGGGCGGCAACGCGCGCGTCGTCGCCACGGGCGGCATGGGGCGCATGATGGCCGAGTATTGCAGCCTGATCGACGAGGTCGACCCCAACCTGACGCTCGAGGGCCTGCGCCTGATCTACGAGAACAACCGCGGGGCGTTTGTCGGCCGCGCGCTCGACGGCGAGGCCTGTCTGGTCGACGTGACCGAGGAAAGCGGCTGGGATACCAAGTAAATCCAAAAACCCGCCGCGGGCTGCTGCCTGCGGCGGGTTTTCGTTGGTTCCGGCCGAATATTTCATTTTGTGATGGGGAACGACGGGCAGACCGCGCCGAGCGGGCAGCCCTCGCACTGCGGCTTGCGCGCGGTGCAGTGCTCGCGGCCGAACAGCACCAGCCGGTGGCAGAAGTCCGAGGACTCGGCCGGGTCGATCAGCTTACGCAGCGCGTTTTCCACCTTGACCGGGTCCTTCTCGTTCTTGACAAAGCCCAGCCGGTTGGACAGGCGGATGCAGTGCGTGTCGGTGACGATGGCGGGCTTGCCGAAGATGTCGCCCAGAATCAGGTTGGCCGTCTTGCGGCCGACGCCGGGCAGCTTCAGTAATTCCTCCATCGTGTCCGGCACCTTGCCGTCGTATTGCTCGAGCAGCATGATCGCGCACGCCTTGAGGTCGCGCGCCTTGGTGCGGAACAGGCCGCAGGTTTTGATGGCGTCCGCGATGTCCCCCTCGGGCGCGGCGGCAAAGCTTTCGAGCGTCGGGAACTGCCGGAACAGCGTTTCGGTGACGATGTTGACGCGCGCGTCCGTACACTGGGCGGACAGGCGCGTGGCGAACAGCAATTCGTAATCGTGCGTATAGTGCAGCGCGCAGGCGGCCTCGGGGTAGACCCCGCGCAGCAGCTCGGTCACGCGCCGGGCGCGTTCCTGTTTGGTCATGGTATATCCCCTCCTGACAGGGTAGATACTATCATGATACCATATCTGACATAAAAAGCAAGAAAAAGCGTATGTTTTCGCAATTTTAACATAAAGTGCAGACGGGCAAGGGCAAAATCTATCTGTTTGTCAATAGCATAGGCGGGGGAAATGTGTTTTAATAGAATAGAAGAAAAACGGCGCGGGGCGGTTTTGCGCCCGCGGCAGGGCCGCGCGGCGGACACGGCGCCGCAAGCACACATTTGATGGAGGTTGAACTATGGTACGCGAGGCAATGGAATTTGTAAAGGCGTATGATCCTGAGCTGGGCAACATGATGCAGGCGGAGTACGACCGTCAGGCGCGCAACATCGAGCTGATTGCATCGGAAAACATCGTCAGCGAGGCCGTGATGGCCGCGATGGGCTCGGTGCTGACCAATAAATATGCGGAAGGGTATCCGGGCAAGCGCTACTACGGCGGCTGCGAGTGCGTCGATATGGTGGAAAATCTGGCCATCAAGCGTGTGTGCGAAGTATTCGGCGCCAAGTACGCCAACGTGCAGCCCCACTCGGGCGCGCAGGCCAATATGGCGGTCTATCAGGCGCTGTGTCAGCCGGGCGACACCGTGCTGGGCATGAGCCTGGATAACGGCGGCCACCTGACGCACGGCTCGCCGGTCAACCAGTCCGGCCTGCTGTACCACATTGTTTCCTACGGTGTGGATGCCAACGGCTATATCGATTATGACGCGGTGCGCGACCTCGCCAAGAAGGAAAAGCCCAAGATGATCATTGCGGGCGCGTCCGCCTACCCGCGTGCGATCGACTTTGCCAAATTTGCCGAGATCGCGCACGAGGTCGGCGCGTACCTGTTTGTCGACATGGCGCACATCGCGGGCCTGGTCGCGGCCGGCCTGCACATGAGCCCGCTGCCCTATGCCGACGTCGTCACCACGACCACCCACAAGACGCTGCGCGGCCCGCGCGGCGGCGTCATCCTGTCCAACAACGAGGAGCTGGGCAAGAAGTTCAACAAGGCCATCTTCCCGGGCACGCAGGGCGGCCCGCTCGAGCATGTGATCGCGGCCAAGGCGGTCTGCTTCGGCGAGGCGCTGCGCCCCGAGTTCAAGGCGTACCAGCAGCAGGTCGTCACCAACGCGCGCGTGCTGGCCAACGCGCTGCTCGATCAGGGCTTCGACCTGGTCTCGGGCGGCACGGACAACCACCTGATGCTGATCGACCTGCGTAAGACCGGCATCACCGGCAAGGAGCTGCAGCACCGTCTGGACGAGGTGTATATCACCGCCAACAAGAACGCCATCCCGAACGACCCGGAAAGCCCGTTCGTCACCTCGGGCCAGCGCGTCGGCACGCCGGCAGTCACCTCGCGCGGCTTCGGCGAGCCCGAAATGCTGCACATCGCCGAGTTCATCTGGCAGGCCGCGACCGACTTTGAAAACAAGGCCGACGAGATCCGCCACAACGTCAGCGAAATCTGCGCCAAGTTCCCGATCTACCGCTGAGCATCAGGCCGCCCCTGTCCCGGGGCGGCTTTTTTGCGGGATGGCGCGCCGCAGCCGTAATACTGCTGTGATTGTGTGTGAAAGGTTGTAAAAGTTTTGTAGAAAGTGGACAAAGACCTTGCGCTTTGCCCCCGGATATACTATACTAATAAAAGGATTGCACAGGCCGCAGCGCGGCTTATCATATCAAAAAAAGGAGTAATGCGATTATGGCGATGGAACTGAAACTGACCGGCCTGCAGGGCTTTGTCGGCGAGGGGGAGCTCGCTTGTATGGCGCCGCTGGTGCGCACCGCGCAGGATATGCTGCACAGCGGCACGGGCGCGGGCAACGATTTTCTCGGCTGGGTCGACCTGCCGGTCAACTATGACAAGGATGAGTTTGCCCGCATCCAGCAGGCGGCCAAGAAGATCCAGCAGACCTGTGATGTGCTGGTCGTCATCGGCATCGGCGGCTCGTATCTGGGCGCGCGCGCCGCGATCGAGTTTGTAAACGGCCAGATGTACAACGGCGTGCGCCCAGCGGGCATCCCGGAGGTGTATTTCGTCGGCAGCAACATCTCGTCGTCCTACCTCAACGACGTCATCCAGATCATCGGCGACCGCGACTTCGGCGTCAACGTCATTTCCAAGTCGGGCACGACGACCGAGCCGGCCATCGCGTTCCGCATTTTCAAAAAGCTGCTTGAGGAGAAGTACGGCAAGGAGGGCGCCAAGGAGCGCATCTTCGCCACGACCGACAAGGCGCGCGGCGCGCTCAAGAAACTCGCCGACGACGAGGGCTATGAGACCTTTGTCGTGCCGGACGACGTCGGCGGCCGTTTCTCGGTGCTGACCGCGGTCGGCCTGCTGCCGATGGCGGCGGCCGGCGTGGATATCGCGGCGTCCATGGCGGGCGCGGCGGCGGCGCGCGAGGCCTTTGCCGAGGGCACCGACCATGCCTGCGCCCAGTACGCGGCGTTGCGCAACATCCTGCACCAGAAGGGCAAGGCGATGGAGATCCTCGTCAACTACGAGCCCGCGCTCGTCATGCTCGGCGAGTGGTTCAAGCAGCTGTTCGACGAGTCCGAGGGCAAGGATCAGAAGGGTCTGTTCGCCACCTCGGCCAACTTCTCGACCGACCTGCACTCGATCGGCCAGTTCATCCAGGACGGCGCGCGCAACATGTTCGAGACGGTCGTCTGGGTGCGCGAGCCGCGCTCGGAGAGCTATATTGAGGAGACTGCCGAGGACATCGACGGCCTGAATTACCTCGCGGGCAAGAGCGTGCAGTTCGTCAACTCCAAGGCCTATCAGGGCACGCTGATGGCGCATATGGACGGCGGCACGCCCAATATCATCATCGAGATCGACAAGGCCGACGCATGGCACTTCGGCTATCTGGTCTACTTCTTCGAGAAGGCCTGCGGCATCTCGGGCTACCTGCTGGGCGTCAACCCGTTCAACCAGCCGGGCGTCGAGGCGTACAAGAAGAACATGTTCGCACTGCTCGGCAAGCCGGGCTTTGAGGAGCGCCGCAAGGAGCTGGAAGCGCGCCTAGTCTGATAGGGGGTATCCGATACCCCCTATCTACAAAAGCGGTTCCAGTAGAAACCGCTTTTGATACCCCCGGTTTCGCGCCCGATGGCGCGGGTCGAGGGAAAAATTCGAGGGAAACCCTCGAATTTTGGGATAAAATTTGTTGTACGCCTGTTGTGGGTGCAATATCGGAACAGTCTTAAAGCGGTCGCATTTGCGGCCGCTTTTGTTGTGTCCGCGCGCAAGGTATGGTATACTGCTGGTACGATAGCGGACAGGGGGCACGGCAATGGCGGACAACGGCACGCGCGCGGCGCGGTTGCAGGCATGGTTTATATATTTCTGGGTGTATGCGGCGCTCGGCTGGGTGTACGAGGTGTTCCTCGAGGTCGTGGTGTACCGCTGGGGCTTTTCCAACCGGGGGCTGCTGTTCGGGCCGTACCTGCCGGTGTACGGCGTGGGCGCGCTGCTCATCCTCGCGTGCCTGCGCGGGCTGACGCGCCGCCAGTGGCGCGTCGGGCGGGTCAACGTCATGCCCGTCGTGGTGTTTGCGGCGGTTGTCGCGCTGACGACCGTCGTCGAGCTGATCGCGAGCTACCTGCTCGAGTGGACGACGGGCGGCTGGCTGTCGGACCACACGCGCTCTGCCATCCAGTGGCAGGGGCGCATCTGCCTGCCGGCCAGC
>NZ_CALWUN010000040.1 GCF_944384735.1 uncultured Agathobaculum sp.
TCGATCTTCTCGACGACAACTGCGTTTGCCTTGGCTTCGTCGTACTCGCCCTTCTTGAGCACGCCCGGACGGACGGTTGCCATCTGCGGGCGGAAGCGCGGGCAGATGATCGTTGCCATCAGATGGCCGCCGAATGCCGGACGGGTCATCTTCAGGTTGCGGTCAGCACGGTCGAGCGCGTCGATCTGCGCCTGCGGCAGGGTGGAAGCGTCCTGCAGGAAGGCAGCATACTTCTCAACGTCGACGTCGAGGTGCGTGCAGTCCGCGGTCAGGCCGGTGTGCAGACGGGCTGCGCAGCGCGGGCCGAGGTCGCGGCCGATGTTGGTCGCGGCGATCAGCATGATCTCGGGCTTCTTGTCCATGACGGTGTCACAAATAACCTTTGCGTACGCATCGGTCGTATAGGTCTCGAGCAGGTCGTTCTCGCAAACCAGAACCTTGTCCGCGCCGTAAGCGCCCAGCTCCTTAGCCATAGAGTCGCCAACACCCTTACCGCCCAGCAGCAGGCCGCATACCTCGACGCCCATGTCGTCCGCCAGCTTGCGCGCCTCGCTGATCAGCTCCAGAACGGTCGGCTGCAGCTTGCCCTGACGCTGCTCACAGAATACCCATACGCCGGAAAAATCGGCGAGGTTGGTGTTATTGAAATCAGCCATTGTTCAAGTTCCCCTTTCGCTTAAATGATGTGCTTCTTCTGAAGCGCAGCGACCAGTTCCTCACAGGTGGACATGTCCGCGCCCTCGAGCATCTTGCCCTGTCCCTTCTGCGGGGGCGTAAAGGACTTGAAGATGTTGGTGGGCGAGCCCTTCAGGCCGATGGTGGCCGGGTCGATCAGCGGGTCGTCCTTGAGGGTGTTGTAGTCGTAAACCGCGACCGGCTTGTTGTAGCAGGTCATGATGCCCTTGATGGACATGTAACGGGGAACGTTCAGCTCCTTGATGCAGGTCAGCAGGCACGGGGTCTGGGTCTCGATGGTCATGTAGCCGTCTTCCAGCATGCGCTTGACCGTGACCTTGGCGCCGTCCTTCTTGATGTCGGCAGCGTAAGAGATCTGCGGGATGCCGAGCTTTTCGGCGATCTGGGAGCCGACCTGCGCGGTGTCGCCGTCGATGGCCTGACGGCCGCAGTAAACGATATCGTCATCCTCGAGGCCGATCTTCTTGATGGCCGCAGCAAGGATCTGGGAGGTAGCAAAGGTGTCGGAACCGCCGAACTCACGGCCGGAAACGAGGACAGCCTCGTCCGCGCCCATGGCGAGCAGCTCACGCAGCATGCCCTGCGCCGGCGGGGGACCCATGGTGACGACGACGACCTTGCAGCCGGTCTCGTCCTTGAGCTTGAGGGCGGCTTCGACGGCGTTCTTGTCGTCCGGGTTGATGATGGTCGCCATGGATGCGCGGTTCAGGGTGCCGTCGGGATTGACTGCGACCTTGCCGGAGGTATCCGGAACCTGCTTTACACAAACAATTGCTTTCATGTTCTGTTTTCCTCCTGTCTCTTACTTGCCGAGAATGTTGCCGGAGATAACGACGCGCTGGATCTCGCTCGTGCCTTCGTAGATCTCGGTGATCTTGGCGTCGCGCATCATGCGCTCCACCGGGTAATCCTTGGTGTAGCCGTAGCCGCCGTGGATCTGGACCGCCTTGGTGGTGATCTTCATGGCAGCCTCGGAAGCGAACAGCTTGGCGGTCGCAGCGTCGAGGGTGAAGGGCTTGCCTTCGGTCTTGAGGGTCGCGGCCTTGTAGGTCAGCAGGCGGGCGGCCTCGATGGCAACGTGCATGTCGGCAAAGACAAACTGGGTGTTCTGGAACTTGGCGATCGGGCGGCCGAACTGCTCACGGGTCTTGGCGAAGTTCATGGATTCCTCCATTGCGCCCTCCGCGATGCCCAGCGCCTGCGCGGCGATGCCGATACGGCCGCCGTCGAGCGTCTGCATGGCGATCTTGAAGCCCTTGCCTTCCTGGCCGAGCAGGTTTTCCTTGGGGACAATGCAGTCGGTGAACACGATTTCCGCCGTGGGCGAGCCGTGCAGGCCGAGCTTTTCCTCGTGCTTGCCAACGGAGAAGCCCGGGAAGGAGCTCTCAACGATGAACGCGGAAATGCCGCGGGTGCCCTTGGACTTATCGGTCATGGCGAAGACGACGAATACGTCCGCGACATAGCCGTTGGTGATGAAGATCTTGGAACCGTTGAGGACGTAGTGGTCGCCGTCCAGTACCGCAGTGCAGGTACCCTTGGCCGCGTCGGAACCGGCGTCCGGCTCGGTCAGCGCGAACGCGCCTACCTTATGGCCTTCGGTCAGCATGCGCAGGTACTTTTCCTTCTGCTCGGGGGTGCCGTTGGCGATGATCGGGCCGCAGCACAGGCCGTTGTGGGTGGCCAGGATGTCGCCGGTCGAAGCGCACTGCTTGGACAGCTCCTCGATGGCGATGGCGGAGGAAAGGTCGTCCGCGCCCGCGCCGCCGAATTCCTCGGGGACGATCATACCCATAACGCCCAGATCGAACAGCTTGTCGATGTTCTCGCGGGGATAGGTAGAGGTCTTGTCGGTCTCCGCGGCGATGGGCTTGACTTCGTTTTCGGTAAAGTCATGCATCATCTGGCGAATCAGTTCCTGCTCACGGGTCAGATGGAAATCCATGTTCAAGTCTCCTTTTTTTATGGAAATTTATTGCCGATGCCGACGGAGCGCCGGCCTTCCGCCTGTTTTTCCTGCCGCGCCGGACGGCAGACAAAGACCAAACCACACGCAGGGAAAGGTGCGCAAACTTGGTTTGGTTTATGTTCTATTTTGAATACTTTTCGGTTAACTCTTGTTCGAGTAACAATATACCACACCAGAATAAAACCGTCAATTGTCAAAATGAACGGAATAAGATAATAAATTTGGTAAATTGTAAGTATCTTTTGGATAAGTTGTGCAACTTGGCAAAATGCAACAGGGCAAAGTTGGGGAAAATGGCGGAACCAAAGGCGGGATTTTCCGCCCGGTGCCCGGTACGCGGCGCAACCGCGGACGCCATGCCGGGCATACTGTATCCGTGCAGCGCCGCCGCGTCCGCCGCCAATAAACTCTCTTGACCTTTTTTCACTTTTATGCTATTTTCATTGTACAATTCATCGATGAACCGAATTTTTTGTGTAAATTTTACATGTGTTTGCGCAAAATCTGCACTTGACACAGAGGGGGAACGGCATGCTGCGGATTGCCATATGTGATGATGAAGAAAAGGACCAGAAGCAGATGGTGGAACTGCTGAACGCCTATCTCCAATCCCGCGCCGACCTGTGCGGGCAGGTAGAGCTTTTCCGGAGCGGCCGCGCACTGCTGGAGCGGATCGACGAACGGTCGGGCTTCGACCTGTATATGCTGGACATCCTGATGCCCGGCCTGAGCGGCATCGACATCGGCCGCCGCCTGCGGGCGCTGGGGGACGGCGGCGAGATCGTCTACCTGACCAGCTCCAACGACTTTGCCGCCGACAGCTACGACGTGCGCGCCTTCTTCTATTTGCTCAAGCCGGTCAAGGCGGACAAGCTGTTCCCTGTGCTCGACCGGGCGGTAGAAAAGCTGGACCTGCGCCGGAGCAGCGCGATTTTGGTCTCCACACCGGAGGGTACCCGCCGCATCCTGCTCGAGCGCATCCGCTATGTCGAGCGCGTGGGGCGGGTCATGCGCTACTACTGCACGGACGGCAGCATCGACTCCCAGAGCATCCGCATCTCCTTCCGGGAAATGGCAGCGCCCCTGCTGGCCGACCGGCGCTTTGCCCTGTGCGGCGCCAGCTTTGTGCTGAATTTCCAGCATGTCACCGGCGTCAACGGCCAGACCGCCCTGCTGGACAACGGCCAGTCGGTCACGCTGCCCCGGACGGCAGCGGCCGACTTCAAGAAAGCTTGGGGCAGCTACTGGCTGGAAGAGGGCGACACATGGTAGAGCTGTTTGGCGTGGAATACATGACGGTGCTGGGCTCGACCATGGTGCTGCTGTTTCTGGACAGCCGCTATTCCCGGCGGCGCACCGTTATCACGATCTACGGCGTTACCCTGCTGGCTATGACGGCGATCGCCCTTATATATCGGCTCGCAGGCTTGGAAAACACGCTGTATGTCTACTCGCTGATCGTCCATATCCCCTCCCTGCTGCTCCTGCTGGTGCTCAGCCGCTTCCGTGGATGGCAGCTGGTGTTCCAGCTGCTTTCGGCTATCCTGTTCTGCTCACTGATCCACCATGTGGCCGGGCTGGCCTATTACCTGTCGGGCGGCCGCTTCTGGGTGCTGTCCTTATCCTATGCCCTGCTCAGCGCGGTGGTCATCTGGTTCTTGATCGCCTTTCTGCGGCCGCTGTTTTTGCAAACGCTGTTGGAATTGCGGCGCGGGTGGTGGCTCATGTGTTTGGTGATGGCGGTATACTATATCATCATCATCTATCTGATCCCCGGCGTGACCGGCTTCTCACAGAGCAGCACGATCCTCAAGCCCGCCATTTCCCTGCTGATGGCCGGGTTTTATTCCATCCTGATGTTCCTCTTCACCTCCATCCGCAAGGAGGCGGAAACCCGGCACAGCGCGCAGCTGTCCGCCTTGCAGCTCTCCGCCCTGCAAGGCCGGATGGAGGCGGTGAACGCAGCCGAGGACGCCATCCGCACCGAGCGGCACGACCTGCGTCACCGCCTGCAGATCGTGGAGGAACTGGTATCCCAAGGGAAGCAGCAGGCCGCACTGGATTTTCTGGATACCGCCCAAAACCGTCTGGATGCGCACAAGGCAGTCCACTGGTGCCGCCCGCCCGTGCTGGACGCCGTGTTCTCCTTGTACTTTGGGCAGGCCGGGCATCTGGACATTCCGGTGCAAACGACCATTTTGCTGCCGGACACCCTGCCGGTCGACGAGGGGGAGCTGGCCATCGTCGTAGCCAACGCGCTGGAAAACGCCATCCATGCCAACCTGTCCCTGCCTTCCGGGCAGCGTCTGATCCGCTGCAAAATGGTCGGCAGCCCCGGCATCATGCTGGAAATCTCCAACCCCTATTGCGGAACTGTGGCCTTTGACGCACAGGGCCTGCCGGTTGCCCAGCATGAGGGGCATGGCCTTGGGGTGCAGTCCATCTGCGCCTTCTGCCGGAAGCACGGGGCTGTCTACCAGTTCGACCTGACGGACGGCTGGTTCCGGCTGCGGCTGGTGCTATAATCACATACAAAAAACCGGTTCCCGCAGGATAATCCCTGCGGGAACCGGTTTTTGTCCGGCGCCCCGCTTTCACAGCCCGTCGGACAGCGCGCCTGCCGCACGCCGCCGCGGCAGATACGCCGCGACCAAGGCCAGCGCCAGCACGCCGCCCTTGACCGCCGGAAGCACATAGTAGACCACGCCCATCTGGGTCAGGCCGTTCTCCAGCACCGCCACCAGCGCGGCGCCCACCAGCGTGCCCAGCGCGTTGGGCTTTTCCGCGCCGCCCACCGAGCGCCCGACGAATACGGCGGCCAGTGAAGGCATCAGGTAGCTGTCGCAGCCGGAAATCTGCGCCGCCCCGTTGCGGGAGCAGACAACGACCGCGCCCACCGCCACCATCACCGCAGTGAGCATGCCCGCCCAAAAGCGGTACCGCCCCACGGCAATGCCGGCGTACGCTGCGGCGGTGCGGTTGCTGCCCATCGCATACAGGCAGCGCCCATGCCGGGTATATTGCAGGAACACAAAGGCAAAGGCCACACAGGCCAGCATGATCAGGATGCACCACGGCGCCGCGCCGATGGCAAGCGCGCCCTCCGTCCAGCCCATGCGGGCGGGCGGCGTGCCCCACGGCGTCGGCATGCCGGCGGACACCGCGCCGCCGCCCGTCCACCACAGGCCAAGCCCCTGATGCACAAACATCAGCGCGCAGGTGGCCAGCATATCGGGCACCCGGCAGACCAGGATAAGCAGCATGGTCAGCAGGTAGAGCACCATGGTCAGCAGCACCGTCAGCGCCACGCTCAGCCACAGCGGCAGGCCGAACCACAGGAACAGGCTGGCAAACAAAAAGGAAGAAACGGTGGCCAGGGTACAGGCCGACATATCAAAGCCATCCGGCGCCATGGTGATGGTCGCGCCGATGGCAAAAATAGTGGTGATGGACATGGAGCGCAGGATGTTGACCGCGTTGGCGGGCGACAGGAAGCTGCCGCCCCGCAGCAGTGCAAACGCCGCCACAGCGGCCGCCAGCGCGACCACCGCCGCCCAGTCCATCCAAAAGCCGGCATGTTTTGGGGTATGTTCTTTCAATTCCGTCCCTCGCTTTCCCTTTGCGCCGACGGCACGAACGGCGCCTTGCCGCCAACGGCATAGTGCATGATTTCCTCCTCCGAGGTGTGGGCGGTCACCAGCTCCGCCGCGACGCGCCCCCCGTACAGGACATAGATCCGGTCGGTCACCTGCAGCAGCTCGTCCGGTTCGGTCGATGCGTACACCGCGCCGCACCCGGTTCCGGCCAGCGACGCGATCAGCCGCAGCAGCTCCGCCTTTGCGCCCACGTCCACGCCCTTGGTCGGCTCGTCGAACAGGTACAGGCGGCAGCCGGCGGCCAGCCACTTTCCCACAACGGTTTTCTGCTGGTTGCCGCCGGACAGCAGCCCAACCCGCTGACCGGGCGACGGGGTCTTGATGCCCAGCGCCCCGATCTGCGTCCGGGCGTTCGCATCCAGCTTTTTGCGTGAGAGGAAGGACAGGCGGCTGCACTGCTTGAGGCAGGTGACGCCCAGATTGAAGTCGACGCCCTCCCGCAGGAACAGCCCTTCCCTGCGGCGCTCCTCCGGCACCAGCCCCATGCCGCACGCGACCGCGTCCACAGGGCTGCGGCACTCCGCCGGACGGCCGTCCAGCAGGACTGTGCCGGCGGCGCGGGGCAGGATGCCGAACAGCGTCTTGCACAGCTCGCTCTTGCCCGCGCCGACCAGTCCGGCCAAACCGACGACCTCGCCCTGCCGCACGGTCAATGAGATGTCCCGCACGCTGCCGTCCCGGCTGGACAGGCCGCGCACCGACAGCAGTTCACCGCCGGGCACGGCATCCGTCCGGCGGCGGACGGCCTGCCCCCCTGCGCCCAGCATGTGCGCCACCAGCTCGCCGGTGGTGGTCTGGGGCGTGACCGGTGCGCTGGCGGCCAGCCTGCCTCCCCGCAGCACCGTGTAGCGGCTGCAAATCCGCAGCACCTCCGGCAGGCGGTGTGAAATGAACACGACGGCGATCTGCTGCTCCGCGACCATACGGCGGCAAAGCGCAAACAGCGTTTCGGTCTCCACCGTGCTCAGCGGCGCGGTCGGTTCGTCAAGCAGCAGGATACGGCAGCGGTTGTGCACCGCCCGTGCGATCAGCACCATCTGCTTTTGCGCCAGCGTCAACCGGCTGACCGGCATCCGGACGTCGAAATCCATCTTCAGCTGACGCTTCAGCTGCTCGGCCTGCCGGTACAGCCCGCGCCAATCGACCCACAGCCGCCCCGGCCTTGCCAGTCCATCCAGCAGCATATTCTCCGCCGCCGACAGGGCGGGCGCGAGCGCCTGATCGACCTCCTGATAGACGGTCTGGATGCCGAGCCGCTGCGCCTCTGCCGGACTGCGCAGCGAGACCGGGCTGCCGTCCAGCAGCACCTGCCCGCGGTACGCAGGGTTTGCGCCGGAAAGCACCTTCATCAGCGTGGACTTGCCGGCCCCGTTCGCGCCCACCAGCGCGTGGATCTCACCCGGGGACAGGCGGAAATCCACCCCGTCCAGCGCCTTCACGCCGGGAAAATCAACGCAGATGCCCCGTGCTTCCAATCGGAATGATTGCATGGTTCCCCCTTTTCCGGTCAGTCGCCCAGCAGCCGCGCCATCCAGTCGGCGGTGGGCATCCAGCTGCGGTCGGTGTAGGACGCGCCCGCGACCGTGTCCAGATTGGTCACGTTAATGCCGCCTTTGGCGACCATATCCTGTGTGACCACCGTGGTCGGCAGCTCCAGCCAGCTTGCGGCCTGCCCGGTCAACGGGTCGATGATCGCATCATACGCCCCGGCCAGCTCAAGCGCCAGCACCCGCATGCCGAACTCCCCGTTGTAATCCCAGTTGGTCGTGGCGCAGGCCTTCCACGGCGAGCCTTCGCGGGACATTTTTTCAATGTCCGCATTGCAGATATCCACGCTGACCATCGGGATGTCATAACCGCCCTGTGTCAGGGCGGTGTACACCCCGCTTGCATACAGGTCATAGCAGCACCAGATGGCGTCGATCTCGCCCGGCTGGTATTTTGCCAGCGTAGCCGTGGTCACGTCGGCCATCGAGGCCTCGGCGTTGCTGAAATCCGACGGGCCGATCGTTTCCACCGTGCGGATCAGCCCCTCGGCCTCATAGGCCTGATAGCCCTCCTGCCTGCGGTCGAAGGGCGAGAGGAAATTTGGCCCCACCCACACCTTCAGGATGTTGACCGGCTCCCCCGCCGCGACCTTATCCGGATACAGCTCGTTGCATATGTACTCCAACAGCAGGCGGGCGAACTGCGCGTCCTGCTGGAAGAACTGCGTCACGCCGTCGATCGTCTGGGTCTGGCCGCTGCTGTCCTTGAACTGCGTGTCAAAGGTGACGATTTTCAGATCGGGATACTGCGCGAGCAGGTCTTGCAAGAAGTTGTAGGCATAGTTCTGTCCGCCGTGGCTGAGCAGCAGCCCGTCGTAGCCTGCCGCGGCGCACTGGGAGACCGTGTCCTGCCACTGGGCGTCCGAACCGCCGCAGAAAAAGGCGTCATACTCCATGCCCAGCCCTTCCGCCGTCTGCTGCGCCGCCCCGGACCACATCTGGAAAATATCCGACGGCGCCATCTGCATGATGTAGGCCACCCGCTTGCCCGCCACCGGGGAATCCACGGTGACTGATTTGATGTCTTCATCGGCTATGCCGCCGCAGCCCGCCAGCGAAGCCGCGCAAAGCAAGGCGCACAGCCCCGTGATCCAGCGTTTCATAGTCGCCGCACCCCTTTTTTACTCATTTTATAAACGTATACCGCCGCGCAGGCCGCTGCAAACACCGCACCCGCCGGATAGGCGACCGACTGGGACAGGCGGAAGCCCTCCTCGGCCATCAGGATGTAGGTGCTCGACACGCCGGACATAAAGGTCGCCGGCAGCGCGCACAGCAGCGAGTGCCACGGCTGGTCGGCGTGGCGCACCAGATACATCGCCGCCGCCCACAGGGTGATCATGGCAAGGGTCTGGTTACTCCACGAGAAGTAGCGCCAGATGACGTCGAAGTCCACCTGGGTCAGCACTGCGCCCGCTGCCAGCAGCGGGATCGTCACCGCCAGACGGCGGGGCAGGTTGGCCTGGTCGATGTGGAACCAGTCGGCAATGGTCAGGCGCGCGCTGCGGAACGCGGTGTCGCCCGACGAGATCGGGCAGACGACTACGCCGACAATGGCCAGCGCGCCGCCGAACGTGCCCAACAGGGATACCGAAATGTCATAGACGACGCCCGACTGCCCCAGCGAGGCCAGCGCCGCCTGCAAGCCGCCGGTCGCGCCGTAAAAGGCGACGCCTGCCGCAGCCCACACCAGCGCGATGACGCTCTCCGAGATCATCGCCCCATAGAAGATCGTGCGCCCCTCCCGCTCCGAGGTCAGGCAGCGCGCCATCATGGGCGACTGGGTGCCGTGGAAGCCCGAGATCGCCCCGCAGGCCACCGTGATGAACATGAACGGCCACACCGGGCGGCCCTCCGGATGCAGGTTGTCCAGCGTCAGCTCGGGCAGTTGGTAGCCGCCTGCCACCAACCCGACGATGATGCCCACGGCCATCATCAGCAGCACCGCGCCGAACACGGGGTACAGCTTACCGATCAGCTTGTCGATCGGCAGCAGCGTCGCCAGCAGGTAGTACACCAGGATGACGACCACCCAGAAGCCGGTATCCATCCACGCCGGCGTCAGGCGGGCGATCAGGGCGGCGGGGCTGGTGGTGAACACCGCGCCCAGCAGCACCAGCAGGATGAGCGAAAATACCCGCATCACCTGCTTGGCCGTCTTGCCGAGGTAGGCGCCCACGATTTCCGAGACCGAAGCCCCGTCCATCCGCAGCGAGATCATGCCGCTCATATAGTCATGGACGGCGCCGCCCAGGATGGAACCGAACACGATCCACAAAAACACCACGGGGCCGAACACTGCGCCCAGCAGCGCGCCGAAAATCGGGCCGGTGCCCGCGATGTTCAGCAGCTGGATGAGGAACACCCGCCATGTTTTCATCGGGATGTAGTCCACCCCGTCGGGATGGGCCTTGGCCGGGGTCGGGCGGTCATCGGGATGGAACACCCGCTCGACCAGCTTTCCATACAGCATATAGCCTGCCGCCAGCAGCAGCACAGCACATATCAGGGTAATCAAAAGACATTCCTCCGTCAAATATTGGGGCAACACCGCATCGTTCGGCAGGAACGCGCGGTGCTGCCCGGATCAACTCAGTCGCCGATATCGGTATGTCCCTGCTCAAACTCCCATTGCAGGCCGTACCGGTCGATAAAATAGAAGTAGCGCACCTGTCCGAGGATCTTGGCGGTCTCCACGTTCCGCCCGTCGGTCTCCCCCGGCGCCTGATCGAAAAAGCGGACCTCCTCCGGCCGGGTCTCGCTGATCTGGTACACGCGGTATGCGTCGGTCGTGTTGATCAGCCGTGTGTCCGGCATGGACTGGATGTGCGCAAACGCCGCTTCGATGTTGGTCACCTTGAGCGCCACATGCCGCGCGCCGCTGACGTCATTGGCCGCAAACACCACCGGCTCAGTCCGTCCCTTGGGATAGTGGTACTGCATCAGCTCCAGCGTCAGCCGGGTGCCGGGCACCTGGACAAAGGCGATGGAGACATCCCCCTCGGCCGCCTCGTCGACAAAGCCGCCCGCCCGGAAAAAGCCTTGGTTTTTCCAGTGCGGCAGGCAGTGGTCGGGCTGTACCCCCAGCAGGTCGCGGTAATAGTCCACGGCCTGCTCCATGTCGTCCACAAAGATGCAAATATGCGACAGGCCGATGATATGCGGCCGCTCGGGCCGGATCGCGCCCGCTTGATTGCTGTCCATTTGGCTGCGCCCCCTTATTGAATAGTCAGGATGTTGATAAATCCGGTCACTTCAAACACTTCCCGGATGGTCTCGTTGACATGGCACACGACCATCCTGCCCTGCTTGTTCATGATCTTCTGCGCCGACAGGATCACGCGCAGCCCGGCGGACGAGAGGTAGTCCAGCCCGGCAAAGTCAAACACCAGCTCGGTCACGCCGTCCAGTGCGCCTTTGACCGTCTTTTCCAGCTGGGGGGCGGTAATCGTATCCAGCCGCCCTTGCAGCGCAATCGTCAGCTTAGGCCCTTCTTGTGTCTGTTGAATATTCATATCAAGATCTCCGTTTCTGCAAATTCAATCGCGTTTCCTGTTCAGAACAGGATCGTGACGGTGTTCACACCGCCGTCATACGTCCACTGGCTGTGCTGCGTCTTGGTCAGCGCAAGGGTGATGCTCAGCTCCTCCCCCTGCGTCATGGGGTCGAAGGGCTCGCCCTGCCAGCGGATGACAGCTTCGCACGCGCTGCCGTCCTCGCGGCAGGCCGCGTCAAAGGACAGCGTCCAGCCGCCCGACGCGGGCAGCGCCGGCAAGATGACCGAAACGCACAGCTCTTCAAACAACTGCTGGAACTTGAGCGACTGGTCGGCGCCCAGCAGGTGCTTGCGGGCAAAGGCGTCGATATCCGACGCCGCGCCGAGGAAGTCGAACCCCTTGGAGCTGATTTCCAGATGGAAGGTTTTCAGCCGGTGGACAAAGGCGCGGCAGCGGTCGGTCACAGGGTGTTCAAACACCTGCTCCGGCGTGCCCTCCTCGTAGATCACACCCTGATCCATATAGAACACCCGGGTGGAAACATCGTGGGCGAACTTCATCTCATGGGTGACGATCAGCATCGTCAGCCCTTGGCTCGCCAGGTTGCGGATGACCGACAGTACCTCGCCCACCATAGTCGGGTCGAGCGCCGAGGTCGGCTCGTCGAACAACACGATGTCAGGCCCCATGGCCAGCGTGCGGGCGATCGCCACACGCTGCTTCTGTCCGCCGGACAGCTCGTCGGGGTAATTCATCGCCTTTTCCACCAGACCCACGCTTTGCAGCAGCTCCATGCCCCGCCGGTAGGCCTCTTTCCTGCCCATGCCCAGCAGCTCCACCGGCCCGAGCATGATGTTTTCCATCACCGTCAGGTGGGGGAACAGGTAAAAGGACTGGAACACCATACCCATGCGCCGGCGGACGGCGCTCAGCTCCCGGGGGCTTGCGCCGGTGATGCGCTGCCCCAGCACGGCGATTTCACCGTCGGTGGGTTCCTCCAGCCGGTTCAGGCAGCGCAGCAGGGTGCTCTTGCCCGTGCCCGACGGGCCGATGATCGAAATAACATCCCCCTGCATGATTTCCGTGCTGACATCCTGCAGCGGCGTCACATTGGGATAGGCCTTCCGCAGGTGCGCGACCGAGATTACCGGCCTGCCCTGCTCCCACGGCGCGGGCGCGGGGGCTGCCGGCGCAGCGGCCTGCCCTTCCACATCCCGCAGCACGCGCGGCCGCCGCTTGGGGTCGATGCGCAGCTCCACCAGCCCCAGCAGGCCGGTCAGCCCCCAGGCCAGCACAAAGTAGAGCAGCGCCGTGACAATGAGCGGGAAGAACGCCTCAAAGGTGCGGCTGCGGATCAGATCGGTCGCCTTGGTCAGGTCCTCCACCGCGATGTAGCCCACCACCGAGGTCATCTTGACCATGGAGATCAGCTCGCCCTTGTACACCGGCAGGGTGTGCCGGGCAGCCTGCGGCGCGATGACCTTGGTAAAGGTCTTGGTGCGTCCAAAGCCCAGCGAAGCCGCCGCCTCCCACTGCCCCCGGTCAACCGCGTCGATGCCGGTGCGGATCATCTCGGATACATACACGCCGAAATTGATGGCAAAGGCAATGATGGCGATGACGACCCCGTTCAGACGCGTGCTGGCAAAGACGATGTAATACAGCACCATCAGCAGCACGAGCGTCGGGATGCCTTGGATCAGCCGGATCACCGCGGCAGCCAGCAGCGCGATGCCCCTGTTGCGGCTTCGCCGCACCATGCACAGGCCAAAGCCCAGCACCGAGCCGATCAGCGCGGCGCACAGCGAGATCACCACCGTTACGCCCAGACCCGACAGGATCATCTGCCAGCGGTTTTCCTCGATAAAGGTTTTGCGGAAGCTTTCGGCCAGACCGGCTGCAAAGCCGGTCTCTACCACTGCCGCAGACGCCCCCAGATCCGCCGCCCGCACCAGCAGCACCACGCCGCCGACATAGTGCGGGGCGGCAAAATCGACGCTCTGCCGCCGCTCGTCCGTAATGCTGATCGAGCCGGAAGCGATGTCCGCCCGGCCGCTGGCCAGCATGGGCAGCAGCGCGTTAAAGTTGGTTTGCGTAACCTCAAGCTCCATGCCCAGCTCCTTGGCAATGCGGGTCACCAACTCGACCTCGTAGCCGAGGGACTCGCCGCCCTCCCCTACATAACTCATAGGCGCCAGCGTAAGGTCATGGACGTAGTGCAGCGTGCCGTTCGGCGCGTCGTATGACTCGACTTCGATGGTCTTGGCGTCCTCATCCGCGCCCATCCACTTATCGGCCAGCGCGTCCAGCGTCCCGTCTTCCGCGTAGGACTCGATGATGGCGCTGACCTGTGCGGTCAACGGGCTGTCCTTGGCCAGCGCCAGCCCATAGCTATCCGAGGCCAGCGTTTCCGGAAAGATCGCCAAGGCAGGCTGTTCTGCGACGGCCAGCTGCGCCAGCGGCATATCTGCGAGCACCGCATCCAGCACGCCGTTTTGCAGGGCCAACAGTTCGGACGACAAATCATCATAATACTGGAAGTCGACGTCCCCGATCTGCGCCTCCGCCAACGTGTCGTGGGTGCTGCCGGTGACCACACCGATCTTGGTGCCGGTAAAGTCCGACCAGTCTGTAAACCGCGCCTCCGCCGCGCCATGGTTTGCCACGACCACCACGATACCGCCCTCATAGTCCGGCTGGGAGAAGTACACCCGCTCCGCCCGTTCCTCGGTGACGGTGAACCCGGCGGCGCCCAGATCGTACTTGCCCGCCTCGATACCGGCGATAAACGAGGCCAGCTCGACGTTATGCAGGTTGAGCCCATAGCCATACGCTTTGCAGAAGCGCACCACGATATCCACATCGTAGCCCACGGTCTCGCCGTCCTTGACATAGGCGAACGGCGCACTGCTGGCCTTGGCGACAAACTCCAGCGTGCCGTTTTCCGCAGGCAGCTGCGTCCAGTCCTCGACCACCTGCCGGCTTTCGTCCGTGCCGAACCAGATCTCCTTGATCTCGTCCAGCGTGCCGTCGGCCTCGATCTGCGCCAGGAACGCATCCATCTGGTCGCGGAGCAGCGCGCCGCGCTCGGTCTTGGGGAAGGCGAACGCATAGCCGTCCTGCGTCAGATAGTCCTGTAAGTACGTCACGCCCGGGTTTTCCGCGCACAACACCCGCGCCATTGGCTCATCCATCAGGAAGGCCGCGATCTTGCCCTGCTGCACCGCCAATGCCATGTCCGCATAAGCGGTGTAGTACTCCTTTTGGGCGTCGTTGATATAGGTGTCCGTATGCTGGTCAAAGGTGGAACCAGTCATAACGCCAATGGCCTGCCCGTCCAACTGACGGACGTCGGTGATCTGGTCAGACTGCTGCCGCCCGGCGCAGCCGGCGGCCAGCACGGCCAGCAGCACCACGATACCGCATAGGGTCAGCCATCGGGTTGCCCTGCCGACTTTCATATCGTTCACTCCTTCCGCAATACCTCCCGGTCAAGCATGCCCAGCTTGCCGGCCGACAGCATCAGCTCTGACTGCAGGCAGGCAATGCCGCAGGATGTCATAAAGAAATCCAGAATCGTGTTGCCGGCCACGGCCAGGCCGATGGCTGCCGCCGGGATACCGAGCTGCGTCAGCAGCACGGTATAGCAGGTCAGGCTGCCGCCCGGCACCGGCGGGGCGGCAACCGCCAGCAGCCCCGCCGTCAGCACGCAGGTGACCACCCAGGAAAGGGGCATGGCGACCCCATAAAACTCGGCCAGCCCCAGCGCCATCACCAAAAAGCCCGTCGCACCGCCGGTTTTGAAAATCACCTGCCCCAAGGGGACGGCGAATTGGGCGATGCGCCCGGAAATCCCCAAGCGTCGCTCGCAGGTTTCCAGATTGGCAGACAAGGCCGCCGAAGATGACGCGGTGGACAGCGCGATCAGGTAGACCGGCAGCTGCTTGCGCAGCACCGTCGGCAAGGGCGCCTGCAGGCGCACCGCGGCGTACAGCGCGTACAGCACCGGCCACACAACGCAGGCCGCAATGCCCAGCAGCATCCCTTTCACCACGCCCCCCAGATTACCCAGCGTATCGGACAGCAGCAGCGACAGCAGGCTGACAAATACAAAACAGGGGATGTACCGGCTGACAATGCCCATCATAAACTGCACCGCCGTATTGGCCTGATCCAGCACCTCGCGCAGCGCGCTGGACTTGCCCTCCAGCGCCAGCAGCACCAGCCCCACGCAGATAGCCAGAAAGATGATCTGCAGCGAGTTTCCCTCGAGAAACGGGGTGATGATATTGCCCGGGATGATGCCCAGCACCATGCCGTAAATCTGCGCGGCAGCATTCTCCCCCATCTGCGCCGCCCCATTTTCCGGGTGGAACACCCAAACAAGACAGGCCGCGGTCGCCGCCGTCACCAAAAAGATGCCCCGCAGAAAGCGCAGTAGCACCAGCTTGCCGATCCGTCCCAACACATGGATATCCCCGATGTTGACGATGCCCCAGCACACGCTCAAAAAGATCATCGGGCCGGCCAGCGTCTGCAAAACGCCCATCAGCGCATTGAACAGCGGGTCCAGCACAGCTGCCGCCGCCCCGGCTGTATCGACGTGCAGGGCGCGCAGCGCCAGCCCTGTCGTCAGCGCCCCCACGATCGCCAGCAGCAGCTGCAACACGGGGCTGATGCGCTGCGGCTTGGACGGATAGAGCGCCAGACGGTTGACCCCGTCCTGATAAAAATAAACCGGCGCCAGCCCCGCCTGCGCCAGCAGGTTGGAGTACAGCAGCTGTCCGGCCATATCGGTAACGGCCTCCTCCGGGTCCATCCGCTTGCCGGGGGCTGTGATTTCGATATACATCCGTCCCAGCCGCGTGCCGCACCGGAAGGTGCAGACCGTTTGTCCCTGCCCTGCGGACTGCCACAGCCCCAGGATTTCCTCCACCACCAGCCGCAGGCGGATGATATCCTTCCGGTTGACGGCCGCCTGCTCCAACGCACCGGCCAACAGCTGCGAGAGCGTATCGATCCCCGCCCCGTCCAGCGGCACCTGCTGCCGCTGCTTGGGCAGGGTCAATTTGTCCTTATGCATGTAACAAAGCTTCTTCCTTATTTGATGATGCCGTGGTCGCGCGCCAGCGCCTCGATGCTCCGGTCGTACGTCGCCTCGGCTTCCTTGGAAAAGAAGCAGCCCGGCACGCCCTCGTTATGGTCACGATGATGGGCGACACATTCACAGCATTTCCCGTGTCGCGGGCAGTCGTATGTGCAGGGACAAGGGCGTGTGTTGTCACAGTGTTGAGTCATGTTTCATTTCTTCCTTTCTTTCCTGTCATGCGTGTCACAACCTGCAAATCCCCCGGCGCAATCGCTTTCTGGGATTTGCACCGCAGCCCGCGCCACCTGTTGACGCGGGTGCTCCGTCTCATTGTAATGCGCATTTTCCCTTTTGGAACCGTCTGCAAAAAATTCCGCTGCTTTTGCGCAGGATCTGCCGCCTTTCAGCACGCCTTGCAGCCGCCCCCCCTGCCGGAGCAAAAAAAACGCCATGCCGGCAACACTGTCGGCATGACGGTTTTGGGCGGCGCCGTTCAGCGGGCGGCAATGAAAAAAAGGTTATCCAGTAAGCACGCTACTGGATAACCTTTTTGGATCAAACCTGATTTCAGGCGGACCGTCTTACTTGACCAGCTCGATGATCGCCATTTCGGCAGCGTCGCCGCGGCGCGGGCCGGTCTTGATGATGCGGGTGTAGCCGCCGTTGCGGGTGGCGTACTCCGGCGCGATCTCCGAGAACAGCTTGGCCACAACGGCTTCCTTGGTGATGAAAGCCATCGCCTGACGGCGGGACGCGAGCGTGTTCTTCTTGCCAAGGGTGATCATCTTTTCGGTCAGCGGGCCGACTTCCTTGGCGCGGGCAACGGTGGTCTCCACCTTGCCGTTCTCCAGCAGGTAGGTCACCATCGCACGCAGCATCGCCATACGGTGGTCCGTCGGGCGGCCGAGCTTGCGATTGTTAGCCATTCGTGTTTACCTCCAAAATAAAGTGAAAGCGGCGGCGCGGCTGCCGTGCCGCCGCGTGGTCGTTCTTGTCATGATGCGGGCGGCCAGAGGCGGCCGGCCTTTATCATTCCTCGGACTTGGCCAGATGCAGGCCCATGGCCTCCAGCTTGCCGATGACCTCCTCGAGCGACTTGCGGCCCAGGTTGCGGACCTTCATCATGTCCTCCTCGGAGGTGTTGATCAGATCCTCCACCGTGTTGATGCCCGCGCGCTTGAGGCAGTTGAACGAACGCACCGAGAAGTCCAGCTCCTCGATGGTCATTTCAAGCACCTTATCGTGCTGCGCTTCGGCCTTCTCCACAACCGTGGACTTGGAGCCGATCTCCTCGGACAGGTCGACGAACAGGTCGAGGTGGTCGCGCAGGACCTTTGCGCCGAGCGAAACCGCATCGCGCGCGGTGATCGTGCCGTCCGTCCATACCTCGAGCGTGAGTTTGTCATAGTCGGTCAGGTCGCGCACACGGGTGTTTTCCACCGTATAGTTGACCTTAAAGACCGGCGTGTAGATCGAATCCACCGGAATGACCCCGATGGAGGTCTGGTGCTGCTTGTTCTTCTCGGCCGGGATATAGCCGCGGCCGGAAGTCAGCGTGATCTCCATAGACAGGCGCGCATCACTCATCAGGGTGGCGATGTGCATGTCGGGATTGAGGATCTCGACCTCGCCGTCGGCATGGATATCCCCGGCTTTGACTTCGCCCTCGCCGGCGGCCTCGATGTAGACCGTCTTGGGGCCGTCGCAGTGCAGCTTGGCGATGATGCCCTTGATGTTCAGCACGATCTCGGTCACGTCTTCCTTGACGCCCGGGATGGTGGAGAACTCATGCTGCACACCGGCGATCTTGATGCTCGACGCCGCCGTACCCGGCAGCGAGGAGAGCAGGATGCGGCGCAGGGAGTTGCCCAGCGTGGTGCCGTATCCGCGCTCGAGCGGTTCGACGACGAACTTGCCGTAGGAACCGTCCTCCGCGAGCTGTTCACAGTCAATACGCGGCTTTTCGATTTCGATCATGGGGTACCCTCCTTCACGTTGGTTGGAAACTTGAGGCGGAACAGGCGGGACAGACGCCCCGCCCAGTCCAAAAGCGAGGGTCTATTATTTCGAGTACAACTCGACGATGAGGTGCTCGGCTACATCGTAATCGATGTCGTCGCGCGCAGGCATAGCAACGATCTTGCCCTCAAAGGAATCCTTAGCCTTATCGATCCACTTCGGGCACTGCTTCTTGCCGTTCTCCTCGAGCAGGGTCTTGAACTTGGCGGAAGAACGGGACTTCTCACGGACGGCGACAACATCGCCCGGCTTAACCTGGAAGGACGGGATGTTGACGCGGCGGCCGTTTACGGTGAAGTGCGCATGGTTGACCAGCTGGCGCGCCTCACGGCGGGTGTTGGCAAAGCCCATGCGGAACACGACGTTATCCAGACGGCGCTCGAGTTCCTGCAGCAGGATCTCACCGGTGATGCCCTGCTTGCGGTCAGCCTTCTCGTAGTAAGCGCGGAACTGCTTCTCGAGCACGCCGTAGATGAATTTTACCTTCTGCTTTTCAGCCAGCTGCATGCCGTACTCGGACTGCTTGCGGCGGGTCTGCTTGGGCTGGCGCTTGGTGGACTTGGAGTAACCAAGCACCGCAGGGGAGAGACCAAGCGTCTTGCAGCGCTTGAGAACGGGCTGTGTATTCTTAGCCATGGATTGGTTTCCTCCTTATTAAACTCTTCTGCGCTTGGGCGGGCGGCAGCCGTTGTGCGGGATCGGGGTCACGTCCTTGATCATGGTAACCTCGAGGCCGGCGGCCTGCAGCGCACGGATGGCGGCCTCACGGCCGGAACCCGGACCCTTGACGTAAACCTCGACCGTCTTCAGGCCGTGCTCCATTGCGGCGGCAGCGGCGGTCTCGGCCGCGGTCTGCGCAGCGAACGGGGTGGACTTACGCGAGCCGCGGAAGCCCATCTCACCGGAGGAAGCCCAGGAGATCGCGTTGCCGTTCAGATCGGTGATGGTGACGATGGTGTTGTTGAAAGAGGAACGGATATGAGCCGCGCCCTTTTCAATGTTCTTGCGCTCGCGGCGGCGCGTACGGGTCGCCGCGCCCTTCTTCTGTACCTTAGCCATTTATACGTTCCCCTCCTTACTTCTTCTTGTTCGCAATGGTCTTCTTCGGGCCCTTGCGGGTACGCGCGTTGGTCTTGGTGCGCTGGCCGCGGACCGGCAGGCCGCGACGGTGGCGCAGGCCGCGGTAGCAGCCGATTTCAACCAGGCGCTTGATATTCAGGCCGATCTCGCGACGCAGGTCGCCCTCGACGTTGTAGTCACGGTCGATCACTTCACGCAGCTTGGCGGCTTCTTCTTCGGTCAGGTCCTTGACGCGGGTATCCGGATTGATACCGGTCTTGGCAAGGATCTCGTTGGACGTCTTGCGGCCAATGCCGAAGACGTAGGTCAGGCCGATCTCCACGCGCTTGTCGCGGGGAAGGTCAACACCGGCAATACGTGCCATATTTACTATAACCTCCGATTTGTTACACTGGGGCGTGTTGGCAAACACAGTATAGGGACCGCCCCCGCCCCTGCAGCGCCGCGCAACGCGCGTGCTTGTCGTGTTCACGTAAACCATCATCCCGCGCCTCGATGCGCGGCAATTTATCCGAAAACGGGCAAATCCCGGTTTCCGCATTTGTTCGGAAACGGCCACGCCGTTTCCATCAAAAGCGCGAGCTCCGCCCGTGCTTTTGATACCCCGACCCAGCCGCCCTGGGCGGCGTCGTTCGGGTATCAAAACTTGGTTTCTTCGGAACCAAGTTTTGTATATAGGGGACTTTTGAAGTCCCCTATAAGCGCGGTAACGCGCGTTTTAGCCCTGCTTCTGCTTGTGCTTCGGGTTCTGGCAGATGACCATAACCTTGCCCTTGCGGCGGATGATCTTGCACTTCTC
>NZ_CALWUN010000041.1 GCF_944384735.1 uncultured Agathobaculum sp.
CACCGGTATCCGCGGTGTCGCTCACCGCGGCGTCCCGGAACGGCATCGACCAGCCCCCCGGGATATACACGCCCGTCACCGCTGTGACGCCCAGAAATACGATCACGAGCAGCACAGCAATGAAGGAAATCACACTTTTCTTCACTGTTTACATCCTCCTTATGTTTTTCAACCTCGTTAGAGTATACTGCGGAAGTGCGCAAAAGTCAACCGCACAAAAGCCCCCTCCGCACAGAGGGAGCTTTTTCCGTTCCCCAAAACAGCCTTACAGATTGATCTCGACCGTGACCTCATCGCCGGTCAGGTAAGGCGCGATGGCCGGGCGGACGCACTGGGCGATAAACTCGTCGACCTGCGACGGGCAGCGGCCGATGTAGGCCGCCGGGTCGAGGTGCTCGAGGATCTGCTCGCGCGTCATGCCGAACATCGGGTCGGCCGCGATGCGGTCGATCAGGTCGTTGTCCAAACCTTCCTCCTTGATGCGCTTGCCCGCCGCCATCGAGTGCTCACGGATGCGCTCATGCAGCTCCTGTCGGTCGCCGCCGCGCTTGACCGCGTCCATCATAATGTTCTCGGTCGCCATGAAGGGCAGCTCGTTCATCACATGCGCCTCGATGACCTTGGGGTACACCACCAAGCCGGACACGACGTTGATCATGATGTTCAAAATCGCGTCGACCGCCAAAAATGCCTCGGGCACCGAGATGCGCTTGTTGGCCGAGTCGTCGAGCGTGCGCTCGAACCACTGGGTCGCCGAGGTGAAGGCCGGGTTTAAGCTGTCGCAGATGACATAGCGCGCCAGCGCGCAGATGCGCTCGCTTCTCATCGGGTTGCGCTTATACGGCATGGCCGACGAGCCGATCTGGTGCTTCTCGAACGGCTCCTCGATCTCCTTGAGGTGCTGGAGCAGGCGCAGGTCGGTGGCGAACTTGGACGCCGACTCGGCAATACCCGCGAGCGTCGCCAGCGTCTGCGCGTCGATCTTGCGCGAATAGGTCTGGCCGGACACCGGCACGACGCCCGCAAAGCCGAAGTCGTTCGCGATGCGCTGCTCAAGCTCCTTGACCTTGCCCTCGTCGCCGTCGAACAGCTCCATGAAGGACGCCTGCGTGCCGGTCGTGCCCTTGCTGCCCAGCATGCGCAGGTTTTCGATGCGGAACCCGACCTCCTGCAAATCCATCAGCAGCTCGTTCATCCAGAGCGTCGCGCGCTTGCCGACGGTCGTCAGCTGCGCGGGCTGGAAGTGCGTAAAGCCGAGCGTCGGCTGCGCCTTGTGCGCGTCGGCAAACTGCGCCAGCTTGTCCAGCACGACCACGAGTTTTTGCCGCACCAGCAGCAGACCCTCGCGGATCTGGATGATGTCGGTGTTGTCGCCGACGTAGGCGCTCGTCGCGCCGAGGTGGATGATGCCCGCCGCACCGGGCGCGGCCTTGCCGAAGGTGTAGACGTGCGCCATCACGTCATGCCGGACTTCCTTCTCACGCGCGCGCGCGACATCGTAGTCGATGTCGGTCAGGTGGGCGGCCATCTCATCCACCTGCGCCTGCGTGATCGGCAGGCCGAGCGCCATCTCGGCCTTGGCCAGAGACAGCCACAGCCGCCGCCACGTTGAGAACTTCATGTCCGCGGAGAAGGTGTACAGCATCTCCGCGGAGGCATAGCGCGAGGAAAGCGGGCTTTCGTACACGTTGTTCATGTCAGTCGTCCTTTCCGGTTTGTTTCCGCCGGTTTCGCCCCGACGGGTGCGGCAAAACCGCCGCGTGGTCTGGGACTGCGCCGGAAGGCGCAGCGATCCTCATTTCAGCACTGATAGTTTAACACCTTACGGCGCGTATTTCAAGCGAAACAGCCCTGTTTTACGCACATATTGTCGCATTAAACAAAGAAACGCCCGCCCGGCCGCGCGTTTTTGACGCGCCCCTGTCCGCGCCGCTTGACGGGCGGGCGCGGGCATGCTATCATCAAGGCAATCAGGACATGGAGGTGCAGGGTATGAGACGGGCAAAACGGGACGAACGCGCGGCGCTGGCCGCGCTGATGTTCGAACAATTTTATGAGCAGGCAGAGCTGCAGCAGCAGTTTTCCGGCATCGACCCGGAAACCGCACACAGGATCGGCCCCATCGTGCTCGGGCTGGGACAGGGGTACTTCTTTGCGCACGGCGACGTATTTGTCTGCGACGCGCCGGACGGCTCGCCGGCCGGCGTCATCGCCGGTGCGGACGCGCAGCGGCTGGCGCACTTCGGCCCGCTCGGGCAGTTTTTCTACGCGCTGCGGCACGGCAAGGAGCTGCGCGACGTACCGCGTCCGCTGCTGGGGCAGATCATGCGCAATTCCCGCCCGGTGCTTGCCGCGCACAGCACCAAATGGTACAGACGCTACTGCGGACGGCCGTACTATCTGGCGCAATTCGGCGTTGCCAAACCCTACCGCGGCACCGGCGTCGCCCGCGACCTGCTTGAAGGCGCGATCGAGCACGCGGCCGCAAACGGCTATCCGGCGGTCGTTCTGGAAACCTTCCTGCGCGAAAACGTGCCGATGTACATGCATTTCGGTTTCCAGCTCAAGCAGGCATACGAAAACAACGGCTTTACCGAATACCGCCTGCTGCTGCCGCTGATGCAGCTGGGTACCTATTGACGCAAGCAATCCCGGCGCGCAAAGCGTGCTGCCCCAATGCATAACAAGGAAAGCCCGGCGCAAGCCGGGCTTTCCTTGTGCTATATTTCCTATGCCATCAGAGGTTCGAAGGCGTCAGCGCCTCGAAATCCTCCAGCTTGCCGCCGTTCATAAAGCAGTCGATGATCTGCTTGCCAAGCGGCGAAAGCTCGGGCGTATCGAACTTCTGCAGCTCCTTGCGGAAGAAATCGGTCAGGATCTTGGCGCCGGCGTCATAGCCGTCGGTGCCGACGCGATCCTGCGTATCGACGCGCAGGTACTTGGAGCGGATGCGCTGGCCGTCGATGGTCATGTCCTTCATCGCGTAGCCGAGCAGAGGGCAGCGGGCAGGTTCCAGATGCTCCTTGCGGATCTTGGCGCCGCCGTGGCGCGCCAGATACTCGCGGCTGATCCACTCGGCCGAGAAACCAACCTTATAAACGCCGATGTGCTGGTTCGGGATGAGCACATAACGGGTGTTCGGGCTGCCCACGATCTGATCGAGCAGCAGGTTGGCCTGCTTGACGCGCTTGCCGGTCGCAAACGGCCAGTACGAGCCGACGCCCTCGCTCTTGAGTTCGTTGCCCGACACGATCGACGGGTTATTGAAGCCGCGCGGCGCAACCAGACGCCACAGCCAGGCCAGCGCGGGCGGGATGATGTGCACCATGCCGAGGATACCGTAGTTCGGGTTCTCGCGGGTCGTGGGGGGCATGCGCACGCCGAACGAGCGTACGTCGACCTCGACCGGCTCCTTGACGATATGCGGCACATCCCAGCGCGGCACGATGGCGCGCGGGTTGGGGCAGCGCTTGCCGTTGGAGTCGAGCGTGTGTTCCCAGATCAGCAGCGTCGCACCCGGATGGCCTTCCATGTTAAAGAAGCACAGCGGCTCCTTGGGCTCGGTACAGATGCGCTCGTAAACCGGGTCGCAGCCATAGTGGGTCACGCCGTCCATGCGCAGGAACCAACCGTCCTCACCGTCGACCAGCACCAGCTTGCCCGACTTGTTCTGCAGTTCGGGGTAGCAGGTAGCCATATCGTCGCACACCGGCTCGATCGAGCAGGTCGCGCCCATGGTCAGGTAGGTCTCCTCGCCGGTGACCGTATTCTTGGACAGCAGCACGCGGCCGTCCGGCTCGCGCGCAATGTCCTGCAGCATTTCGCTCTTGCCGCCGCCGGACGCGCCCTCGTGCATGATGACCATTTCGTTCTCATACGGCGTCACCAGACGGCCGCAGGACGTGTGGCAGGTCGTCCAGTCCTCCTGCTCGCCGATGTCGAGCAGCACGGAATAGACGCCCTTCTTGGCGGACGGGCCGGGATAGAGGTTATAGGAGAACACTTCGTGGCAGTCGTCCAGACGGTTGTGTACGACGACCTGCTTTCCCTCGAAGTGGGTGTGACGGAACGGGGGCGCAACGTAGACGATCGCGCGCGGCTTGTAGCCCTCGCTCTCTTCGGCGTTGACAAAGCCCTGCAAATGCGCCAGCGCAAACGCAAAGAACGCGCACTGCACCGGGCAGACCAGCATCGAACCGTAGCCGTAGATATTGCCGCCCGAATTGAAGGGCATCAGGATCAGCTGCTGCGTTTTGAACCATTCCATCGTCTCGCGGCGCAGGTCGGCAAAGGGATAGCCGTAAACGTCGGCAAAACGCTTTTTATCGGTCGGCTTATCGTCCGCGATGCGCATCGAGTCCGGGTCGCGGCGGCGCATGTAATCCTCGGTAAAATTGACCGAGGCGCCGTTCTTGCAGCGGGTGACGTCCGCTTCCTTGTACGGGCCCTTGCCCGGCACGTCAAAGACGACGTCGTATACGTCTGCGTGCTCCGGGCCGAACACCATGTCGTACAGCTCGGCCTTGGTGGTCGGGACGAACACGCCCTGACAATGCTCCAGCACGTCAAGCAGCTCGTCGGTGAAGGTGAATTTGTTGAGCAACGGGTTCATCTATTTGTTTCCTCCTTTCGCACCGCCGGGGCGCTTCCCCACATCCGGACAGTGCGCTTGCCGGCCCATCCGGTTTCCCCGGCAAGGGCCAATTGTTGTTCATTTATAGCATACCGCAAAACCCGGCCTACCGTCAACCGAATTTATCATTTTTGCAAGTTAATCTACAACTTCTTGCAAAATGTACAAAAGCCCCCGGCCTTTTTGGCTGTTTTTCCCGCGCGGACGCTTGTCCGCCGTGCATTATGCCGCAAAATGCACGGTTAGGCGCACCACTTCGCTGCGCGTGCCCACGCGCATATCCGGCCCCCATACGCCCAGCCCGCTCGTGACGACCGACGCCGTGCCGTCCCGCTGCACGCAGCCGCAGGGGTTGTCCCACAGCAGCCGCATCAGCAGGTTGCCCGGAAAGAGCTGCCCGTCATGCGTATGGCCGGACAGGATCAAATCGGCCCCGGCCTGCGCCAGCGCCGCAGTGTCGTCCGGCTGGTGGTCGATGACGAACACGGGCGCGTCCGCGTCGCACGCGGCGAGCAATTCCGCCGCGTCCAGCCGGGCCTCGCCCAGCTTTTTGCTGCGCGAGGGGTCGCTGCGCCCGGCCAGCTGCACCCCGTTTGCCAGCGTGACCACCTCGTCCTCAAGCAGCGTCACGTCGGAGCGTTCCAGAAACTGTGTCATGCGCGGGTCGTTTTTGTTCCCATCGGGCGTATCCCAAGTGAAGCCGGCCAAAATCGGCTCGGCCGCGTCATGGTTGCCCCAGCAGGCATAGGTGCCGTATGTGCTGTCCAGCGCGGCGAGCGCCGCCGCGATACGTTCCGGCTCCGGTACCGCAGCATAGTCGTTGTCAAAGATATCGCCCGCAATGATGACCATGTCTGGCTGCATCGCGTTGATTTCGTCCACCGCCCGCTCGATGTAGTCCGGGTCGGTGCTGTATCCCAGATGCAGGTCGGCCAGCAGCGCGACCGTCATATCCGCGCCGCTGCCCTGCACCGTGACCTCGCACCCGGTCACATACAGCCGTCCGGCGTGCACCATGCCGTACACGCTGACCGTACATACCAACGCGAGCGCAACACCGCCCTGCACGCGCCGCACGTTCTGCATCTGCTCGAAATCCTTGCCGCGCACGCGGCGGATGACGTACAACGCCAGTTCGACCGCCAGCACGGCCAGCGCCAGATACAGCATCCAACCAAACCAATAGTTGCCGGTCTGCAGCAGCGCCTTGCGCAAGGCATAGGGCGACTGCACCAGAAAGCCGGTCAGCGGCGCGGACGCGACCAGCGCGTACACCGCGATAAACGCCGCGCGGAACACCCTGGTGCCGCAGATATGGTGGCATGCGCCCGTCCAGCGCAGCACCCAGCGCGCCAGATACAGGTTGACCAGCACATAGAACGGCGCAAGAAAGAGTGCGATCATGCGCCGTCCCCCTTTCCGCCCATCAAGGGCATGCCCAGCGCTCCCACACGCGGGTGACCGATCGGCATTTGCCGTCACGCCCGATATCGAACACCGCGCCCGACAGCGCACAGTCGCCCGGCGCGGTCTTGAAATACTCGGTCAGGTCGCCGCGGAACATCGCGACCGACTGCTCGACCCGCACGCCCAGCACGGACACGATCGGCCCGGTCATGCCGAGGTCGGTGATATAGCCCGTGCCCTTGGGGTTGACACGCTCGTCCGCCGTCTGCACATGGGTGTGCGTGCCCCAAACGGCCGCGCAGCGCCCGTCCAAATAGTAGCCCATGGCGAGCTTTTCGCTGGTGGCATTGGCGTGTATCTCAGCGAGGGCGAGATCGTACCTGCCCTCATTCTCGCGCAAAATCTTATCCGCACACAAAAACGGGTTGTCCGGCCCGTAGTGCATGTCGCACCGGCCGATCAGGTTCATCACCAGCAGGCGCAGCCCCTGCGGGCCGTCATAAATGCCCCAGCCCTGCCCCGGGCTTTGCGGGGCGAGGTTGGCCGGACGCAGCACGTCGCGGTGTTCGTCCAGATAGGGCGCGATCTGCTGCTTGGCAAACGCATGGTTTCCCAGCGTGATGACATCCGCGCCCGCAGCAAAGATGTCGTCCGCCTGTTTGGGGGTGATGCCGCGTCCGGCGGCGTTTTCGCCGTTGACGATGACAAAATCCGCACCGTGCGCGCGTCCCACGCGGCGCAGCAGCGCGTGCAGGGCGTCGATGCCGGCCTCGCCGACCACGTCGCCCACGGTGAGCAGTTTCATGCCGCCCCTCCTTTTTCCTGTTGATATGGCAAACAGGGGCGGACAACACCCGGTTGTCCGCCCCCAATATCCGTTGAAAAACCGTGCCCGGCCTTAATCGAACAAGGTCGAGACCGAGACTTCCTCATAGATGCGCGCGATAGCTTCGGTGAACACGGGCGCGACCGACAGCAACTTGATCTTGTCGAGCTTCTTGTCGTCGGTCAGCGGGATGGTGTCCAGAATGGCCAGCTCCTTGATCGGGCTGTTCTGGATCAACTCAATCGCCTTGCCGGACAGCACGCCATGGGTCGCGCAGGCGTATACCTCGGTCGCACCGCCCTTTTCGACCAGCGCGTCCGCCGCGTGGACCAGCGTACCGGCGGTGTCGATCAGGTCGTCGATCAGGATGCACTTCTTGCCCTCGACATTGCCGATGATATTCATGACCTCGGAGACATTTGCCTTCGGGCGGCGCTTGTCGATGATGGCGAGCGGCATGTCCAGCTTTTCGGTGAACTTCCGCGCGCGGGTGACCGAGCCAAGGTCGGGCGAGACGACGACCGCGTCCTCCGCGCCGACGCCGAACTTGCCCGCGATATACGGGATGAGCACGGACGAGCCGGTCATGTTGTCGACCGGGATGTCAAAGAAGCCCTGGATCTGCGCCGCATGCAGGTCCATGGTCAGCACGCGGTCGGCGCCCGCGGCGGTGATCAGGTTGGCGACCAGCTTGGCCGAGATCGGGTCGCGCGCCTTGCTCTTGCGGTCCTGCCGCGCATAGCCGAAGTACGGGATGACCGCCGTGATGCGGCCGGCGGACGCGCGCTTGCATGAGTCGCACATGATGAGCAGCTCCATCAGGTTGTTGTTGACCGGGCCGCAGGTCGACTGCACCAGAAATACGTCCGAGCCGCGCACGGACTCGGAGATCGAAACCGAGATCTCGCCGTCCGAGAAGGTCGAGATCGTGGCCTTACCGAGCGGCAGGCCGAGCGCAGACGCGATCTGCATCGCCAGCGCGGGATGGGAATTGCCGGAGAAAATTTTAATATTTTTTCCGTGAGAAATCATGATAAGCCTCCGTCATAATGATTTTAGTTATCCCCGTCGGGTGGTTTTACTTTTTGTCTTTCTCGTGCATGGCACGGCGGCGGTCATTCCAGCCTTCCATATTGGTCTGCCGTGCGCGCGCGACTGCGAGCGCGCCGTCCGGCACATCCTTGGTGATCGTGGCGCCGGCTGCGGTGAACGCGCGGTCGCCCAGCTTGACCGGTGCGACCAGATTGGTGTTGCAGCCGATAAAGCAGTCGTCACCGATATCAGTGTGGTACTTGTTGTAACCGTCGTAATTGGTCACGACCGTGCCGCAGCCGAAGTTGACCCGCTCGCCGACGGTCGCGTCGCCGATATAGGTCAGGTGGGACACCTTGGTGCCGTTGCCGACGGTCGACTTCTTCAGCTCGACGAAGTCGCCGATGCGGCAGCCGTCGCCGACCGTACACTGCGGACGGACATAGGCAAACGGGCCGACCGTCGTATGCGCGCCGATTTTGGACTCATGCACCTGCGAGTTGTTGACCGTTGTGCCCGCGCCGATCTCGGCCTTTTCCAGGATGGTGTTCGGGCCGATGACCGCGCCCGCGCCCACCTTGCAGCCCGGACGGATGTGGCAGCCGGGCAGAATGGTCGCGCCGGGTGCGATTTCGGCGTCGGGTGCGATATAGGTATTGGCCGGGTCAAAGATCTGCACACCCTTGTCGATGAGCGCGAAGTTGACACGGTTTACCATTGCGCGGAACGCGATGTAGGCCGAGCCGCCGTCGCAGATCTCGACGATCTCATCGGTCACGGCGACGCCCTTCTGCGCGCCCGCGTCGACCGCCGCCGCGATCAGCTGGTCGAGCGTATCGCCGCCCATGGCCAGCGCCTTTTTCAGCGTATCCGATGTAAACATAGCCGCAAGGCAATGCGCATCCGCCGGGATGGGCTGGCCTTCCGCGTCATAGCCCTGCTGCTCGGCAGCCAGCACGGTCACGCCGTACCCGGCGGACTGGTGCGTCCCGGCCAGACGGGCCAGCGCGTCGTCCTCTGCCAGCACGAACGGCGCGGCAATGACCAGCACCTGCCTGCTTTCCGGCAGGCAGGCCAGCGCCGCAAAGCGGCTCCCGCCGGACAGCGCCAGACTGTCCGCGCCCGCGATGGCAGGCTCCCGGTCGTCATGCACGAACACACAGGCGTCGACAGTGTCCGGCAGCGCCTGCCGCACCGCATCGCCCGCCGTGCCGAACAGCACCGGACGTGCATAAGCGGAAACGCCGCCCTCGTCAAACAGGCCGCCTACCAAGGCGGCGGTAATTTTGTTCATCGCAGAAAATCCTTCCGTTCCATGGGGCTGCCCCGCCCCGTTATCGGTTATAGGTTTATTATACATCAGCACCCTGCAAAAAGCATCAGCACTTTTCGATAAATTTTCTATCAGCCTGCGCATTTTTTCGCCGTTAGCTGACAAAACCGGAGGCGGACGCGCCGCCTTCTTTTTCATTTGCCCACAGGGGCGGGCTGTGGTATAATGGCAACACCGCCTGACGCGGCCGGCGCAGGGTCGCGCGGCTTGCAGGCGCGTACCGACCGGACAACGCTGCAAACAATTGCCGCACTGCGGCGTTACCCTATGTTGTCCGGCATTTGACCCCAACGATGAGAAAGGAGGGCGCCCGTTTGTCACAGCTGACCGTTTCGCTGCCCGAGGGCGAGCTGCGCGTAGCGCGCTGCGATATGCTCGACAAACTGATTGCCGCAGGCGACGGCGACGCCGCCCTGCTCTACCTATATGTGCTGCGGCACGGCCGTGCGGACGGCAAGGCCGCGGCGCGCGCGCTGCACCTGCCGCAGGACCGGTACGAACGCGCCGCGTTCACGCTCAACGGGCTGTCCACCCCTGCCGTGCCGCCGCAGCCGGACAAGCCCGCGGACGCACCGCGGTACACGGCCGACGAGCTGCGCCGCGCCCGGCAGGACGACCAGCAGTTCGCCGGCATGTGCGAGAGCGCCGAAGGCGTGCTCGGCCGCACGCTGACCGAATCCCAGCTGCGCACCCTGCTGACGGTGTACGACCACCTCGGCCTGTCCGCCGAGGCCATCATCGAGCTGCTGGCCTACCTCAAAGGGGAAAAGGGGTCGCTGCGCGTCAGCGATATCCGCCGCGAAGCGTACCAGTGGGCGGATATGGGCGTGGTCAGCGCCCAGCAGGCGCAGCAATACCTGTCGCGCAAGGCGGATGAAAAACCGCTGAGCGAGGCGATCTATAAGGCGCTCGACGCCGACCCGGCGCAGCCCGCGCCCAAGGCGCAGCGCGTGTGCCGGTTCGCACTGGCGCACGGCTTCCCGCCCGAGGCCATTGCGCTGGCCGTGCGGCGCACGGACAAGCAGCAGGGGCATAAGAGCCTGGATTACACGCTCGGCATCCTGCGGCGCTGGGAAGAGGCGGGCGTACATACGGTCAGCGAGATCACCGCGCTCGAACCCGAAACGCGGGCGGCAGTCGGGCAGAACCCGGCGCAGCCGACCGATCCGGACACGCTCGACGCATGGGAGCAGAAGTGGGAAGACAGCCGGCGGGAAACCCGCCGCAAGAGACTGGAGGCCGAAGCCAGTGGCATATGACAGAAAGATACTCGCCGCGGCGCGCCGCGCCCTGGAGCGGGAGCGCACCGCCCGCGCGGAAGCGCTCGAAGCGCGCAAGCGGGAGGTATATGCGCAGCAGCCGCGTATCCGTGCGATCGACCGCACGCTGTCACAGACGGCTGCGGCCGTGCTGCGCGCGGCGCTGAACACGGGCGGCGACCCGGCCGCCGCGATCGAGGGGCTGCGGGAACAGAACCTCGCCCTGCAGGCCGAACGCGCCGAGCTGCTCCGCCGCATGGGGCTGCCGTCCGACTACCTGACCGACAAGCCGCTGTGTGACCAGTGCGGCGACACAGGCTATGTGGGCAGCGCGACCTGCGCTTGCGTCAAGGCGCGCTATGCGGTGCTGCTCAAGGAGCAGCTTTCCGCTGTGCTGCCGATCCGGGACCAGAATTTTGACAAATTCCGGCTGGAATATTATCCGACCAAGGTGGACAACCGTCTGGGGGATTCGCCGCGCGAGATCATGGCCGATAATTTGTATGACTGCCGCGCCTACGCAAAAAACTTCACCCCGCACGCGATCAACCTGCTGTTTTACGGCTCAACCGGGCTGGGCAAAACATTTTTGTCCACCTGTATCGCCGAGGAGGTCTCGGAGCGCGGGTTTTCGGTTGCGTATGATACCGCGATCAACATCATTGCGACCTACGAGACGATCAAGTTCGGCAACGGCAACGGCGAGGAGGCAGCCGAGCGCGCCGCGCGGTACGAACGTGCCGACCTGCTCATCATCGACGACATGGGCACCGAGATGGGCACGGCGTTCACCGTTTCCGCCCTCTACAACCTCATCAACAACCGGCTGATGGCAAAGCGCCCCATGATCATCAACACCAACCTGCTGCCCGAACAGCTGGGCGACAAGTATTCGCCCGCCGTAGCCTCCCGCCTGCGCGGCGAGTTCAAGCCGCTGCATTTTGTGGGCGACGATATCCGCCTGAAGAAAAAACAATTGTAAACAATTCTTTCACAGGCCGTTCAAAGTTTATTCACATATTCCCCCGCCATGTGCGGTATACTAAGCATGTCGATGAGGGAAGCCGCAATCCCGCATCGGCGCCTACCGATCTTTTATTTCTCTTTTACCCCCCTTTATTTTGTGAAATGCGTGAAAAACCCCCGGTTCCGTTTCCCCCACGGGCCGGGGGCTTTTCCTGTCCACACGCGGAAAAGCGCGGTGAAACCGATGTCATAAACCTTTCAAAGTCTGTTCAAAACCTGTTCACACTTTTTCCCCGGCGATGCGCTATACTGTGATTGTCGGAAGGGAAACACTCCAGCCCGACCGATACATCCCCTTTTACACATGTTTTCTTTCTTTCACCTTTTCTTTTATCCTCTTTTTCATTTTGCATTGGCGTGCGCCCAGCCTTCTCTCCCCTTGGAAGGCTGGGCGTTTCCCATTTTTCCGGCAACGCACAGCCGCCACAAAACCTTCACAGCATATTTGCAAACTGTTCACACTTTCACCGCAATCCCGCGGTATACTAAGCTTGTCGATCAGGGAAGCCGCAATCCCGGGTCGACGCCTACCGATCTTTTATTTCTCTTTTACCCCCCTTTTTCAAATCTGTGTAGCGAATGGCAAAGCGCCGTCGCCTCGTTTCCCCCAACGAGACGGCGGCGCTTTGCTGTCTTATCCTCCCCTGTCACGGTGTGCTACGCGCCTGCCCGATCTGCTCGAGCAGGTGCTTTTGCGTGTCGTCAAACAGCAGGCGCTTGTTGTGCGCGAAGTATGCCTCGCATCCGAAATTCTGGATGAACCACGAGGTAAAATAGTTCGCGGTCAGCTCGGTCGCGAACAGCACCATCTCCTGGCTGTCGCCGAGCGCCTCGTCGAGGAAGGCAAAGGCGTTTGCAAGCTGGCGGTCGGTTTTGTCGGCCGCGTCCGTGCGCGCCTGTACATCGGACTGAAATTTGTCCTTCAGGTAATCAAACGCGCGTCCGGCGGGCACCTTTTCGAGCGACAGCCCCTGCCGCATGGCGTCCAGCCGCTCGGCCTCGCGCGCGGCGATGAACAGCGCGTCGCGGTCGGTCGAGCCGGCTGCGCGGCGGCGGGACAGCGCCGCGCGCTTATCGTCGAGCAGTGTGCCGAACGTCGTTTCGCCCTCGCGGATGCGGACAAGATCCTGATGCAGCGCGTCGGTCAGGCCGTCGAGCCGGTAGGCGTTTCGTGCGCCGTCAGCCAGACGGGACAGCAGCAGGCCCAAAACGCCCAGCTTTTCGTCGAAGGGCGCGCCGGACAGTTCGGACGCGCGCACGCGCTCCCACGAGCCGTCCAAAATCTCCTCGACGCGGTAGACGCGCTTGTACTTCTCGTAAAGCTGTAAATAGTTCGCAAAATCGCTCGCGACGCGCGGCAGCTGCAGATACTGCTCGACGACCTGCCGGTCGACGGTCAGGCCGAGCGTTTCGTATACCTGCATCAGCTCGGACAAGTCCTCCCAGCCGCGCGCGGTGACGAACTGCAGGCCGTCGGCCGTCGCTTCGACGCGGTAAAAGTGGTCGCGCCGGATCTCAAGATAGGACAAAATCGCGCCGTGGATGCCGCGGCGGTAGGCGTATTCCTTCCAGACCGCGAAATCCTCCTCGACATCGATACGCTTGACGCGGTCGAGGGTCACGACATCAAATTCGCGCACCGATTTGTTGTATTCGGGCGGGTTGCCCGCCGCGACGACCACCCAGCCCGCGGGCAGCTGCTGGTTGCCGAAGGTCTTGCACTGCAAGAATTGCAGCATCATGGGCGTGAGCGTCTCGGAGATGCAGTTGATCTCGTCAAGGAACAAAATGCCCTCCTTGACGCCCGTGCGCTCGATCTCTCGGTAGACCGAGGCGATGATCTCGCTCATCGTATAGGCCGTGACCGCGTATTCCTGCCCGCCGAACTGCTCGTGCCCGATGTAGGGCAGGCCGAGCGCGGACTGGCGCGTGTGGTGGGTCAGCGTGTAGGACACGAGGCCGACGCCGGTCTCGTCCGCGATCTGCTCCATGATCTGCGTCTTGCCGATGCCCGGTGGGCCCATCAGCAGGATGGGGCGCTGCCGGATGGGCGGGATGCGGTACGCGCCGAATTCGTCGCGCGCAAGATAGGCGCGCAGCGCGTTTTTGATCTCGTTTTTGGCTCGTTTGATGTGCATATAGAAACCTCCGGTTTCTTGTCGGAAGCGGGGCGCTCCCGGTGGATTTCAGTGTTATTCCCGCACGATCTCGTCCTCGCGCAGCACGGCGCGGATCGCCCACGGCGGGACGTTGTCGGGATAGGCGCCGCCCTCGAGCATGACGAAGGCCGCGTCGTATTTGGGGCGCTTTTTGGGGTAAATCCCCAAGCCGTCCGTGAAGTAAATCAGGCCGCGCAGATGATGGAACGCACCCTCGCTGACCAGCCGGTCGACGTATTCGAACACCGGCCGGAAGTCGGTGGCCGACTGGCCGACCAGCTCAAAGTGTTCCATGTAATCCGCAAGGTCGCGCGCGTTTGTGATGCGCTTGTCCGCGCGGATCTGGTCGTCGCACTGGATGATGCGCAGGTTGATGTGCCGGAAAAAGCTCTGGCTGTCCTGCAGCAGCTCGTAAGTGCGTTCGAGGAAGCTGCGCACCAGCTCGCCCGAGGTGGACATTGAGGTGTCGACCGCGATGACGAAATCCTCGATCTTGCGCACCTCGCGTGTCTCGAGCGGCTCGATCAGCGGCATATTGCCGAAGTGCCGCAGGCCGTAGGCATAGTAGCCGTAATCGAAGGAGTCCGCGTCGACCGCGACCTCCTCGCGCAGCGCGGCGAACCGCCGCAGGAACGCGCGGTAATCAGTCGTGTGCCGGGTGGCGACGGACAGCTGCTCGCGCACGGCCTCGCCGCCCATCGCCTGATTGGAAAAGACCGTCTCCATCGCGGTCTGGGTGCGCTCGGCGCGCTGCTGCCACTGCCGGTCCTGCTCGTCGTCGCCCTCCTCCGGCCAGAGCGTGTGTTCGTCGACCACGAACACGCGCGCGAGCGTGGCGCAGTCGTAGGAGTTCAAGCGGTCGCGCCGGAACTGGCGGTAGACCGCCTCGGCGGTCAGCACGGGCATCTCGGCACGCAGGCTGCGGTACAGGTTTTGCCGCCGCACCGAGGGCTTGTCCGCTTGCAGGCAGCGGTAATCGAGCGTGTCCAGCATGCTCTCGACCGCCACGTCGCACGCCAAATCCCACAGATCGCGGTCGCGGCCGCGCGTTTTCGCCGGGTGGCGCAGCAGGCAGTGGAACACGCTGTGCAGGTAGGCGCGGTTGACGCGCGGGCGGCCGCGCTCGAGCTGCTGCGCGAGCCATGCGCCGCTGAAATACAGGCTTTTGGCGTCGGTGGCGAGGGTGGCGGTGTCAAATCCGTCCGAGACGGCAAGTGCGGACAGCGCCGCGTCCAGAAACGGCAGGCTCATATAGAGTTCGGTGCGGGCGGAGAACAAAATCTCACGCCCGAGGGCATTCCAGCGTTCGCTTTGGGGCATGGAAAGCCTCCTTTACAGGTCGAAAGTCTTGGCACGGCCTTTGGCCGCGCTTTTGCCCGCCGCGGCGAGCAATACGGACAGCGCCGCGGTCTGCCCCTTGTCGCGGGCGGTGTCGCAGGACGCGGCAACGTCATCGGCAGTCAGCACGCCGAGCGACAGTAGGAACGAGATCGCCGCGCTCTCGCCCGCGGCAGCGCAAGCGCGCAGCAGTCCGCCGCCATGCGCGCGCAGGCAGTCAAGGTAAGCGTCGCGCGCGGCGTCGGATAAACCGTAAGGCACGGCCAGCCGCCGCACAGCCACCCGCGCGGCGACCGTGAAGTCATGCCGCTCGAGCAGGCCGGTCAGCGCGAGGTCGTACTGCCGGGAACTCAGCACGCCCGCCTCAAAGCACTGGCGGTAGCCGTAGCCCGCGCCGTGGATGCGGCGCTGGAAGATGTGCGCGGGGGACAAGTCCTCGAGCTCCTCGGTATAGGCCGGGAACAGCAGGCGCGCGGGCGCGGATGCCTCGAAGCGCACGTCCAGCTCGCCCGCATGCTCGCCCAGCAGCTTTTGCAGGCAGGTCGGGGCGGCCGGTGCGGCGCGCAGCACGACCGCGCGCAGCGCACGACAGTTCATCAGCGCGCCGCCGCCGAAATCCGTGACGGTCTGCGGCACGGTCAGCGTTTCCAGCCTGCGGCAGTTGTAAAACGCATAACTGCCCACGCTTTGCAGGCATCCCGGCAGCGTGACCGACCGGATGGCGTTGGCGTCGTGTACGGGTTCCGCGCCGCCGCAGGTGACGCGCACGGCAAAGGTGTCGCGCCCGGTCAGGCCGGGTGCGCGCTCGCTGAGCGCATACGCGCCCAGCTGCACGACGGGCGTGCCGTCGATCTCGTCCGGCAGTGTGACCGCGTCGTCCCGCGTCTCGCAGCGCAGGATAGCGACACCGTCCGGCACGCGCGCACAGGTGAGCGCAAGGTCATTTTCGCCCTCGATGGTGCGCATGGCGCAGCCTCCTTTCCGGCATTTTTGTCTGGACTGATTATAGCACAGCCGCCGCAGGGCGGCAAGGCGCGTCCTGCCCGCCGCAGTTTCTTCTCATCGTAAGAAAATTTCATCGCCAAGAAATATAAATTTTCTCAAAATTGTGCTTGACAAAACGCCCCGGCGCGCATATACTTGGAACATACCGAAAAACCAATGACGAAGACGAGTAGCAGGGAGACCAACCCTCCAAGAGAGCCGCGGGCGGTGTGATCGCGGCAGGCGAGGCCCTTGTGAATGGACTTTAACAGGGCAAGGCGAAAGGCCGTAGGGCCGAGTAACTGCGACGGGGACTCCACCCGTTATCCGGGGAGCGTACATTGTCGGATGTGCGAAAACGAGCGGGCGCCAACGCGCCAACTTGGGTGGTACCGCAAGAGTTTATACAAACTCCTGTCCCATGGAAACATGGGGCAGGAGTTTTTTTATTCCGTTCACCACATATTTTCATATAAAGGAGAGAACCTACCATGGCAAAGATTCCACACAGACTGTACCTGACCGAAGACCAGATGCCAACGCAATGGTACAACCTGCGCGCCGATATGAAGGAACAGCCCGACCCGCTGCTGCATCCGGGCACGCATCAAGCGCTGCCCGAAGAGGCGCTCTACCCGATCTTCTGCGAAAAGCTCGCGCATCAGGAGATCGACGGCACGACCCGGTATGTCGATATCCCCGAGCCGATCCTCGACATGTATAAGCTGTACCGCCCGTCGCCGCTGTGCCGCGCGTACAATCTGGAAAAGGCGCTGGACACCCCGGCCAAAATCTACTACAAGTTCGAGGGCAACAACACCTCGGGCAGCCACAAGCTCAACTCGGCCATCGCGCAGGCGTATTACGCCAAGGAGCAGGGCCTCAAGGGTCTGACGACCGAGACCGGCGCGGGCCAGTGGGGCACGGCGCTCTCCGAGGCGTGCGCGTACTTCGGCCTTGACCTTAAGGTATATATGGTCAAGGTATCCTACGAGCAGAAGCCGTACCGCAAGGCTGTCATGCAGACCTTCGGCGCGGACGTGACGCCCTCGCCGTCGAACACGACCGAGGCCGGCCGCGCCATCCTCGCGCATGACCCGACGACCGGCGGCTCGCTGGGCTGCGCGATCTCCGAGGCGGTCGAAGTGGCCACCACGCACGAGGGCTACCGCTATGTGCTCGGCTCGGTGCTCAACCAGGTGCTGCTGCACCAGTCGATCATCGGTCTGGAGAGCAAGCAGGCGATGGAGATGCTGGACGAATACCCGGATATCGTCATCGGCTGCGCGGGCGGCGGCTCCAACCTGGGCGGTTTGATCGCGCCGTTCATGCAGGATAAGCTGACCGGCAAGGCCAATCCGCGCATCATCGCAGTCGAGCCTGCGTCCTGCCCGTCGTTCACCCGCGGCAAGTACGCATACGACTTCTGCGACACCGGCCACGTTACCCCGCTGGCGCGCATGTACACGCTGGGCAACGGCTTCATGCCCGCCTCCAACCACGCGGGCGGCCTGCGCTATCACGGCATGAGCCCGATCCTGTCCAAGCTGTACCACGACGGCTATATGGAGGCGACCTCGGTCAAGCAGACCGATGTGTTCGACGCGGCGGTGCAGTTCGCCAAGGTCGAGACCATCCTGCCCGCGCCCGAGTCCAGCCACGCCATCCGCTGCGCGATCGACGAGGCGCTCAAGTGCAAGGAGACCGGCGAGGCCAAGACCATCCTGTTCGGCCTGACCGGCACGGGCTACTTCGATATGACGGCCTATGAGTCCTACCTCGCGGGTACAATGAAGGATCACATCCCGACCGACGAGGAACTGCAGGGCGGCTTTGACACACTGCCCGCGCAGCCGGAATAACCCGCACATCACAGACGGAAAAGGGGGCGGCGGTGGCCGTGGCGGAACATCTGCTGGAAAGCATCGTTTCCTGGGCGATTTTGCTGTTTGAATATGTCGGCGTGATCGTCATCGCGGTCGCGGGCGTGCGGGGCGTATGGTACTATATCCACCGCGACCCGCTCACCCGCCTGTCGCTGGCCAAGGGACTGTCGCTCGGGTTGGAGTTCAAACTGGGCAGCGAGATCCTGCGCACGGTCATCGTGCGCGAGTTCAAGGAGATCGGTCTGGTCGGTGCGATCATCCTGCTGCGCGCAGCGCTGACCGTGCTCATCCACTGGGAGATCAAAAACGAGGAGCAGGCCGCCGAAGAGCGGCAAAGCAAGTCCGAGCCGCCCGAACCGGCGTCATAATCATCCGCGCCCGCCTTGAAAAAGGCGGGCGCGCAGCTTTGCCGCACGGCAGGCGTTGACGGCGCGCGGCGCGCCGCTTATAATGGAACACAGAGGGGGCGCGGGCCGGTTCCCGCGCCCCCGATTTTTGTCGAAAAGGAGCGTTTCTCATGCTGGAAGCTGGCATGCAAGCACCCGATTTTACCCTGCCCGACAAGGACGGCAACGAAGTCCGTCTGTCCGATTTTCGGGGCAAAAAGGTGGTTTTATATTTTTATCCCCGCGACAACACGCCGGGCTGCACGCGGCAGGCCTGCGCCTTTGCGCAGCATCATGCGGCGCTCGCGGGCAGAAACGCGGTCGTCATCGGTGTGAGCAAAGATTCGGTCGCCTCGCACCTCAAGTTCGCGCAGAAGTACGAGCTGCCGTTTCTCTTGCTGTCCGACTCGGAGCGGCAGGCCATCGAGGCCTACGGCGTATGGCAGGAAAAGAAGCTGTACGGCAAGGTCAGCATGGGCGTGGTGCGCACAACCTATCTGATCGACGAGCAGGGTGTGATCGAAAAGGTCATGCCCAAGGTTAAGCCCGACACCAACGCGGAGGAGATCCTCGCGTACCTCGGCGGGGCATGAGCATGCGCATCATCATTTCCCCGGCGAAAAAGATGAACGTCGACACGGACACGCTGCCGTGGCGCGACCTGCCGCAGTTCCTTGACCGCGCCGAAACGCTCTATGACCGGCTACGGGGCATGGACGAAGCCGCCCTCAAGGCGCTGTGGAAGTGCAGCGACGCGATCGTGCGGCAGAACGTTGAGCGCCTGCGGCAGACCGACCTGCGCACCCGGCTGACGCCTGCCATCCTGTCCTACGAGGGCATCCAGTACCGCTACATGGCGCCCGGCGTGTTTACGGATGGACAACTCGAGTATGTGCAGGCGCATGTGCGCATCCTGTCCGGCCTGTACGGCGTGCTGCGCCCGTTCGACGGCGTGACGCCCTACCGGCTGGAGATGCAGGCCAAGCTGCAAACCGCAGACGCGGCCGACCTCTACGGCTTCTGGGGCGGCAGCATCGCGGACGCACTGTACGCCGAGACCGACTGCATCGTCAACCTCGCGTCCAAGGAGTACAGCGTGTGTGCGTCGCGGTACAAAAAGCCGGGCACAAGGTTCATCACCTGCGTGTTCGGTGAGGAAAAGGACGGCAAGATCATCGAAAAAGGCACGCTGTGCAAGATGGCGCGCGGCGAGATGGTGCGCCACCTCGCCGAGTGCTGCGCGGACAGCCCGGCCGCGCTGCAGTCGTTCTCCGCGCTGGGCTACGCCTACGCGCCCGCGCACTCGGACGCGGAAACCTGCGTATTCCTGCTGCAAAAGGGCGCAAAGCATGGGGCATAGCATGGATTTTGCGCAGTTCATGGCGCGGTACGGCCTGACGCTCGACGAGCAGCAGCAGGCGGCGGTGCAGGCGGCCGACGGGCCGGTGCTGCTGCTGGCCGTGCCGGGCAGCGGCAAGACGACCACGCTGGTCGCGCGGCTGGGCTATCTGCTGCATGTGCGCGGCGTCGCGCCCGCGTCCATCCTGACCATGACGTACACGGTCGCGGCGGCGCGCGACATGCGGGCGCGGTACGCCGCGCTGTTCGGCGCGGACGAGGCCGGACAGCTCGCCTTCCGCACGATCAATGGCGTGTGCAGCCGCATCATCCGCCGGTACGAGCGTATGCTCGGGCGCACGGCGTT
>NZ_CALWUN010000042.1 GCF_944384735.1 uncultured Agathobaculum sp.
ATGTCGCCAAGTACCTCGGCAAGGATGCTTTCTTCAACCTGAAGGACAAGTAATCCACAATCCACATCAGACAACAGCAAGGCCGCGCACTTCGGTGCGCGGCCTTTGTCTGTCGCTAAAGCCCTCGCGCCGCAGCGCGCATTGTTCAGCCGCTCTGTGAGCGGTATCAAAAAAGCGAGCTTTGCCCGCTTTTTTGATACATATGATTCGATCGGAAGCGTGGTTCCGATCGAGAGGCTGTCGAAAAACATAGTTTTCGACAGCCTCAAGGCCGCGCACTTCGGTGCGCGGCCTTGCTGGTGTGCCCCGAGGGGCAGGCGGAGGGTGTTTGCCGACAGGGAGCGAACGGATAAAGGGGTAATTTTGCATCAATATACGGATTTGCGTCGGCTAATGGTACATACAAGAAAAAACACCAATATTTTGCAATCCAACCCCTTGACCGATGCCGTCCGCCGTGCTATCATATTCCCGTAAGCCTTTGGCGACGATTTCCGGGATTATACATCCCTTTTTACGGGCGGCACAACATCCGCCTGCTTTTGACGCGCCCATACCTTCATTTCTTTTCTTGGCCGGCCTCTGCGGTTTATCCGTGGAGGCCGGCCGGTTTATGCAGAAAAATGCATATCAATACCAATATCCGGCCTTCCACTGCTGCAGGGCAAGGCTGGCATTGCGGTAGCTTTCGTCGGCCGTCGGTGTGCCGGCCGGCACGCCGAGGATGGCCGCGTCGTTTTGCAGCACATAGCCGTAGGTCTTCCAGCGCTCGAGCGCCTGCTCGTAGGCCTGCGCCTCGGCAGAGGTCTGCACCGCGTCGATGGCAGCCTGCTGCTCGTTCTGCGCCTGCGATACGTCAAGCAGGAAGTCCTGATAGGCCAGCGTGGGCGTGCTGCCCAGAAAACCGGTCAGCCCGGCAACGGACAGGCTGTAATCGCGGTCGCTGTTGTACTGCGCCAGCGTCATCTGCGCCTGCTGGAGCGCGGCGCTTTCGCTGGCGGTGAAGTAGGCGCTTTCGGCGGTCGCCAGCTGGTCGGCGGCGCTGTCCTGCGCGGCGGCGCGCGCGGTCAGCCGCGCCTGGCCGAGTGCGTTCAGGTCGCTGCGGTACTGGTTGTCAATGGCGATGCGGCTGGTTTCGGCCATGCCCGAGGTGGGCGCCGCATTGCGCGCGCCCATGTTCAGGCCGAGCGCCGCCATGCGTTCCTCGTTCGAGATCACCGAGCGGTGGGCGTTGATGTCGGTCTGCTTCATGCCCGCAGTGTAATCCTGCTCGATCGTGTTGAGCGTGCTGGTCAGCTGGCTCTGGATGCGCTCCTGCGCGGCCTGCAGGCGCTGCAGGCGCGCCTGTTCGGCGGCTTCAAACAGCGGGCTGAGGTCGATCGTGCCGGATGACGAGCGGCTGCCGCCCCCGATATAATCGCCGCCGCCCGATGAGCCGCCGGACGATACCGAATAGGGGCGGTAGTCGCCGTTCCAGGTCGCGACCGCCTCGTTGGAGGCCACCTTGCCGTTGAGCCCCTCGGCGTCCATTTTGTTCTGGCGTTCGGTCAGCAGCTGCTGGCGGGTGGCCGAGTCGGTGGTGTTGGCGATCGCTTCGGAGTAGTCGAAGTTCTCTTTGTAATTGGAGGCCATGCCGATCCTCCTCCTTTCTCAGATGATGGTCTGTCCGGCCGTCCAGCGGATGGTCAGCGCCAGCAGGCCGAAGGGTTCGTCGATGCGGTCGTTGCCGATGCGCACGGCCAGCAGCGGCATGCGGTGCTGGCGGTAGCGCGTGCGGTAGCTGAGCGCGCCCGGCACACAGCGGAAGGAAAACCGCGAAAAGTCCAGCGTTTTGAACGAGAACAGGTCCATGTTGCGCGACAGCGCGAGCGTTTTGCCGTCCTCGCTCTCGTACTGCACGGTCGCGCCCGAGCGTGAGTGCGGCACGAGCGTCGGGATGACGTCGCGCACGGTTTTCATCCGCCCCCAGTCGCCCAGCGGCAGCGTGGGCGTGCGCCAGTAGGCGTCGATGGGCGCGCCGTCGTCGCGGTAGGCCTCGTCCTCCTCGGGCAGGGCGAAGCGGCACAGCCTGCCGTCCGCCGTGCCGAACCACAGCCGGCCGTCGAGCACGGCGAAGCACTGCGCGGGCACGGCCGTCCAGTAGAACCACGCGGGGTCGCCGTTGGATTCGGTCAGCGCGCCGTCGGCGATGTAGACATGACCGTTCACCGCCAGATAGTATTTGCCCTCGAACACGACCGCGCAGGCGTCCTCAAGGCCGGGTTCGGCCTCGAGCTTGGGGACGATCGCGTCGGACACCGAGCGGATGGTGCGCTGCTCGGCGACCGACGTGCCGAACACGCCCTGCACGCCGCGCGCGGACAGGAACATCGGAAGGTCGTTGAGTGAGGCGAACGAGCGCGGGCAGACCGCGCCCTCGCCCTGCGCGCCCTGACTGAGCGGGTAGAGCGCGGTGCCGTCGTCGGCCAGCGTGAAGGTGCGCCGGTAGCTGGCCGACTCCTGCGCGCCGCCCTGCTTGACGATCAGCTGGCTTTCGTACTGCTTGAGGTAGCCGACGATGGCGGCGGCGTCCGTGCCCATGCGGGTGTAGCCCGTATCTGGGAAGTAGGTCGGGTCGTACAGGCCGCTCTGCCAGTCGCAGGCGGGCTCGTCCGGGTTGCCTGCGACAAAGACGCGGGTGTCGTTTTTGCCGCCGTACAGGCCGGCAAAGCGGCAGCGGTTGATCTTGTCCGCGCTGCCCGTAATGGTTTTGGAAAACGTGATGGCGACGTTGGCCAGCCCGTTGCCGTTGGCGGGCGGGCTGGCCAGCGTGACCAGCCCGGTCGTGCGGTTGACCGACGAGACGGTGACGGCCGCGTCGTTGACCGTCGCGGTCACAGTGGTGTTGTCGAGGTCGGTCGCGTCCACCTGGAACTGGGTGGCCGAGCCGTTGCCGATGAAGGTGTTGATGCGCTTGGGCGTGAGCAGGTTGACCGCCTCGTAGCTCGTGCCGCCGCCGGTGGGCGCGGCCGAGATGGTCGTGGTCGGCACATAGGCGATGTCCTGCACCTTGACGGCCTGCCAGCCGTCGTCGTCTTCGTTGCGCTGCACGGCGCGGAAGGTTTTGCCGTCGAGCAGGTAGAGCACGCCGCCCATGGTGAACGACTGTGAGAACGCCTCGTTCATGTCGGTGCACAGCGAGGTCTGCGTGCCGTCCGGCAGGCGGGCGTACAGCGTCTTGCCTGCGTGGACGGCGCAGCCGCTGCCGTCCGGCAGCGGGAACAGGCCGTAGATGGGGTTGGCATAGGTCTGCTGGGTGTGCCAGCCCGTGCGCTTGACCAGATAGTCGTTCTGGTCGCAGATCATGTTCTGCATATCGGGCGAGCGGGAGAGCGGCAGCTTGGTCGGGTGGGTGCGGAAATCCACGCCGCCGAAGCTGCTGACCACGGTCTCCTGCACGGCCTCGGTCTGCGGGAATCTGTAGGCGCGCATCAGATCATCTCCTGTACGGCGGACAGCTGCGCCGGGCAGTGGCACAGCAGGCGCTCGGCGTATTCCGAGGCAGCCCAGTTGAATTTGGCCTTGTCGTCGTCGGCCACGAGCAGCGCGGCCAGCCCATAGGGGAAGCACTCGGCGACGAGGCTCTCGTCCGCCGGGATGTCGTCGCCAAGCGCGGCCATGCGCGGCGGCACGGCCAGCGTGTCCTCGCCCTGCGAAACGCGCACGGCGTTGATCTCGCGCAGGCTGTTTGCCAGCAGCTGGCCCAGCGCGCCGAGCGCGAACTGCTCGTAGTAGATGCCGCTGTCGGGCGTTTCGCCCAGCAGGTTCAGCGCGGCGTGGAAGCATTCGGTTCCGGTCATAGAGTTCCCTCCTTGTCAGAAATCGCCCCCGGCCTGTTTGGGCAGGCCGGGGGCCTGCTTATGCCGCCGGTTCAGCGGCGTCTTTCATCAGCCTGCGGCAACGGGGGACGGGTACTTGCCGGTCTCGACCGCGTAGGCGCGGATCTGGCAGCCGTCCTCGGCGGTCAGCACGGTGTCGGCCGCGTAGTCCTTGGCGGAATCCGAGTAGCGCGGGTCGGAGCCGTCGAGCGTGTAGCGGATCGCGGTGCCGGTACCGGTCGCCGTGATCTTGCCCGCGGAGATGGCCGGCGCGGCCGAGACCGTGCCGCTCGCGACCAGCGCGTACACGCCGCCGCACTTGGCGCCCAGCACATAGGCGTCGTAATAGTGGCGGCCCTCGATCAGCGCGCCGGACACGCCGACCGGGTCCTCGTGCACCTTGGCGTCCGCGATCTTGTACGGCATGAGCACGGCGTCCTTGTGCGTGACGAGGAAATAGACGTTGTCCGGCAGGTAGGACTTCGGCACGCGCACAACGTTCATGCCGAACACCTCGCCGCACACGCCCTTGGCGATCGACTGGCGCGCGAGCACATCGACGCCCGCGAACTCGTCCGAGGTGCAGACCAGCTTGTACATTTCGCTCGTCAGGTACAGGTAGCGGTTGTCGTCCGGCACGAGCGCGTCGTCGAGCGCCTGCGAGGCGTCCGCGATCTTGGAGATGATGTCGCTCTTGGTCGGCTTGCTGGCGCTTTCCGCGATCGTGCCCGCCATGGTGACAAAGCGCTGGAAGGCGTACTTGTCGGCCGCCGGGGTGGACTTTTCGTTCAGCTGCAGGCGCAGCATGTCGGCCGCGTTCTTGACCAGGTTCTGGTCGAGGTTGTTGCCCTTGTCGATCGTCAGCGTGAACGCCTTGTCCTGCGTCATGGTCAGCTCCTGCACGACGTCCTGCATCTCGGTCACATCGCCGTAACGCGCAAGGCCGCCGTCGCGGTCGTAATCGACCTCCTCGACCGTGATCGGCGTGTAGACCTTGAGCGTTTTGACGCCGGTCAGGTCAAAGGTCTCGGCGGTCTTACCCTTGATGAAGGACGCGCGGGTGAATACCTCCGCGATCTGGTCAGAGTACTTGGTTGCAAGATTGATAGCCATAAGTATAATACCTCCTGTTTATACGTTTGTGTTATCTGCCGAGCAGCGCCAGCGTCACCGGGTCGACGCCCGCCGGCTCGCCGTCCGTCTGCGCCGCGCCGACCGCCGCGCGGCGGTTCTTCTGGTTCATCTCGAGCGCGGCCAGCTCGTCCTTGAGCTCGAGGATTTCCCACTTGCGGTAGGCCGAGACGAGCGAGCCCTCCTGCTGCGCCCACTCCCACACCTGCGGCGGGATCTCCTCGGGCTTGACGTCCGGGTACTCCTCGACAAAGGCGGCGTAGATCTGCCCGTTGGGCATGCCGTTGGCCGCGCGGTTGCGGCGGACATAGGCGTTCTGCTTGGACAGGCCGAGGCTGGCCGCCTCGATCAGCTGCTCGAGCGTCAGCTGCACCATCTTGCCGTCGACCGGCACGGGGAAGGTCTGCTGACTGCCCTGCGCGGCCTGTGCCGCCGGGTCGCCGGGCTGCTGCGCCGCCGCGCCCTGCATAAACGGGTCGGTGTCGGTCGGGACGGCCTGCGCCGCCTGTGCGCCCTGCGCCGGGACGGCGGACGGGTTACTGACCATTTTTCGTCTGGTTTCCATTTGCGTTTTCCTCCTTTTGCTGCTGGCGCTGCATGCGGAGTGCATGCAGCAGGTCGTTCTTGCCGCGCACCTGATAATCAGGCACGTTTTCCAGATAGACAAGCGGGTCGGTGATGACGCCGCTCTCGAGCAGGTGGTCGTTGGTCATGGTCTGCATGGTCTCCGACCAGTAGCTCGCCGCGCCGACGTCCACCTGCAAGCGTAAATCCTGCCCGGCGAGGGTGGAGAAGTCGAAGCTCTGCCGGTAGGGTGTTTCGCCCGTCTCGTCCGCCACGACCACCGTGCGCACGCCGTAGTGCGCGCCCATCAGGTCGAGGAAGATGCGCGCCCAGTCCTCGGTGAAGCGGTAGAACTCCATCTTGGTCAGCTCGAGTGGGGCGGCAGTCGCGTTCTGCACCGCGACGATAGCCGAGGTGTTGTCGGGCTTGACTGTACCGAGCGCGGCCTCGCTCGCGCCCATCAGCTCGGCGGTGTCGTTCATCATCTGTTTGAGCAGGCCGAGCACCTGCGCGGAGATATCGGGCGCCTTGAACGCGGTCGCGAGCGCCTCGTTCGGGTTGCCGCGCATGCCGACCGCCTTGCCCACGTCGTTCGACCAGCCGTTCGGGAAGCGGGTCATGTCGTAGATGATCTTGGGGAAGGCGACCTGCTTGATGCACTGCACATACATCGAGTACAGCTTGTTGATGGCGATCTGGTTGGGGATGGCCTCGGTCAGCGGGCTTTCGCCGTGGCACGAGCCGCGCACGCGGTTCCAGCACAGGTGCGTGACCGGATAGTAGCGGTAGGGCAGCTCCTTTTCGCGCATGACGGTCGCGGTGCGGGTGGTCTTGAGGAAGGCCACGCCGTGTTCCGTCCGGCGCATGTGCAGCAGCACGGTGACACGGTCGTTTTCGCCATTCAGGCGGTAGCGCAGGTAGTCCTCAGTGTCGTCCGGCACGATGGCCTCGGCTTCCGCTGCGGACAGGCCGTTTTCGCGGGCTTCCTTTCGTACCTCGTCCACATCGCGCCGCATGGACAGGATGAGGTAGGGCTGGCGCTGCACCTCGTCGCAGGCCGGATTGCCGAAGCAGATGTTGGTCGAGTCGATCAGCTCGGCCACAATGTCGCCCTTGACCGCCTGCCCGGTCTCGAGCGCGGGGTCAAAGTGCATGTAGAAGCAGGCGTCGCCGTCGACGCAGGCGTTTTTGAGCAGCGGACGGCCGAGTGCCTTGACGCCCGAGCGCTCGATCGCCGACGCGAACGCGCGCTCAAGGATGCGGGCGGTCTTGCGGCCGTCGCCGTCCATGTCGAACGGCTGGGCGCGCACGGCCACGTCGTCCGACACCAGCATGGACACGAACAGGTTGACGCAGCGCCGCAGCACGTTGAAGATCAGCGGGTCGAGCGACTGCACGCGCAGCCCCTCCCACTGACGGCCGAGGTAGAACGCCTCGTTGCGGCGCACGCGGTCGTACAGGCCGATCGAGCGCTTGTAGTCGCGGTCGCGCTCGTATTTGCGCCAGATGGCGGCGGGGGATGGATCAAATTTCATCGTTCCTGTCCTCCTGTCCGTAGGCCATCAGCGCGGCGAGGTCGCGGCTGAGCGCGTCGTCCGCCGGGGCGGGCGCGTCGCCGTCCTTTGGGGCGCGTGCTGGCAGCCGCAGCCCGCCGGACACGACCGCGCCGGTCAGCACCAGCAGCGCCGCGCCGATGCAGTAAAGTAAAATGGTCATAAGTCCTCCTCATAAATCAGTGAAATGCCCCGTCTCCAGCCGCTCGGCGGCGTTCTGGGGTATGGATACCCTGCTGGAAATCAGTAGGCAAGAAATTCGCCCACTTCGCAGTCGTACATGGTCGGCTGCACGGGTGCGGGCGGCTCGTACACGGTCGCGGCGTAGCCGCGCAGCGCGTCGGGCGCGTGGGTCAGCTCGTGCGGCGTGTTCGCCACGTCGGATGGGTTGCGCGTGTCGTGCTGCAGGGCGGGCAGCGTGCGGATGAGGTTGCGGCAGGTGTCGAAGATGGTCAGCCGCGGCCGCACCCCGCCCGCCGCGTCCCTGTGCGGGGCGAGCAGCTCGTGTAGCGCCAGCCACCCGGCGACGCGTTCGTTGCTGCTCTTGTCGAAATCCAGCCCGCAGTCGGAAAACAGTTCGACCGCGCTTCTGCCGGTCTCCTGCCGCCGGTTCCACAGGTCGGGCGGGGCAAGGCGGCAGTCGATGTACTCATCTGACGGTTCGCACGACAGGATCGCCGCGGCCGCCTGCGAGATAATCAAACCGGACTGATATAACTCCCTGTATACCACGCTGTACCCGTCCGGGCTTTGCGCCACCCAGAGCGCGGCCAGCATGTCCAGCCCGTAGTCGACCGTCAGGTAGCGCCGCCAGTCCCGGGGGATGGCGTGCGGTTTGACGACATGCAGGTCGGGGCTGAACTCGCTGAAGTAGCGGCCCTCGTCGAGGTCCCACACGCCTTCGAGCAGCGCGCGCCGGTCGCGCGCCGACAGCAGCCGCAGCCGCTTTTCGTAGCCCGTGTCCGCGCGGTGCAGGAAGGGGTTGTCCGCCAGCCGCGCGGGCAGGAACAGCCGCGAGCCGCCGTCAAAGTCGGTCAGGGTGTCGGGCGGCATCGGGTCGATGTACCGCTTTTTGACCCACTGGTGGCCGACCCCACCGGGGTTGGTCGTCGACTTGACCTGCTTGGGGAAGGGGTTGGCGCCGCGCACGCGCGAGATCAGGTAGGTGAACTGGCTTTCGGTGAAGTGGGTCAGCTCGTCGAAGCGCAGTACGTCATACTCGGCGCTTTGGTACTTGGTAACGTCGCTTTCCGCGTCGCAGTAGCCGAATTCAAGCACCGAGCCGTTTGTGAACTGCCACAGGTGCTCGCTGACCTTGTAGCTCGCCACCGCCTGCGGGAACAGCCGCAGCGAGGCGGGCACGAGCGAGCGCTCCAGCTCGGGCATGGTGCGCCGCAGCAGCAGCTGCCGCGAGCCGGGGTAGCACACGGCGAACCGCAGCGCGTCGAGCAGCTGGCCGTGGCTTTTACCGCCGCCCGCCGCGCCGCCGAACAGCGTTTCAAACGCGTCCGACTGCACAAACGCCGCCTGCCGGGGCGTTATGTCGTATCTGACCGTGCGTCGACGATCCGGAACACAATCTCGACCGGCTCCGGCTGCGGTTCCCCGGCGTTCAGCATCGCGCCCTTGCCGACCGTCCGGTCGAGGATCTCCTTGATCGCGCTCAGGCGGCTGCTCGCTGGGGCGTCCGCGTCCCCGGCGATCTCGTAGAGCATGTCGACGAGCGCGCCGGGGTCCTCTGAACTTCGCAAGATGGCATCAGCTCCTTTCGTGTCGGTTGCTTGTCCTCCCATGCCGTTAAGAATACCCGCAAACCCCGACACAGACAAGAACAAATGTTTGACGTTTTGCGGGCTTGCAATTTATCACCCGATGCGGTATCTTAGGAGAGGATAAAATTGATATACGACAGGGGGAACCGGGTTATGGACAGCATTCAATTGATTGCGCTCGATCTGGATGGTACGGCGTTGACGCCGGACAACGACGTTTCGCCCGCGACGGTCGACGCGGTGCGCCGCGCCAAGGCGGCGGGCATCCATGTGGTGGTGTCGACCGGCCGCATCTGCGGCGAGGCGAGCGAGTTTGCCGTCAAGCTGGGCGCGGACGACCTGATGGTCACGGCGGGCGGCGCGTCGTTGTCGCGCGTGTCGACCGGGCAGTGCACCATGCGCATGTCGATGCCGTGGGAGGCGGCGGTGCGCGCGGCCGCGGCGGTCGAGCGCATCGGCCTGACCGTCATGGTCTATGTGGGTGAAACGCTGCTGATCACGCCCTATGACGAGATGGAGTTCGGCAAGTATAAATCGAACGAGGGCTTCCTTGCGGTCAAGCGGGTCGTGCCCTCGATCGCGGAGTATATCGCAAACGGCCATGTGTCGGTCGACAAAATCTTTGCACGCAGCAGCGACCCAGTGATGTTGCAAATGGCGCGCGCGCAGATCAGCCCGGTTCCGGGCGTGCGCGTGATGAGCTCGGCGACCGATAACATCGAGGTCGTCACATCCGCGGCGGACAAGGGCACGGCGCTGGGCATGCTGTGCCGTGAGCTGGGCACCGACCTCGCGCACGCCGCCGCCATGGGCGACAGCGAGAACGACCTCGAAATGCTGCGCGCGGTCGCGCTGCCCATTGCGATGGGCAACGCCAACGACATGGTCAAGGCGATCTGCAAGCGGCAGACGCTGACTAACGCCGAGGACGGCGTCGCCGCCGCGATCGACCGCATCCTCGCCGGGGAATGGAGGTAAAATACCGGCGTGCCGCAGCCTTTTTGCGGAAAAAGGTGGTATCCGCCATGCGGGTATGCTATAATAACTCCGTATGCAAAACCGCTTGAAAGAAGGAGATCTATCGCATGAGTTTATGGTTTGCCATTTTACAGGGCATCGTGCAGGGGCTGACTGAGTTCCTGCCCGTCTCGTCCTCCGGCCATCTGGTGCTGGTGCAGACGCTGTTCGGCGAGGGCGCGGAGAGCAATTACATGCTGTTCAATGTGCTGCTGCACTTCGGCACGCTGCTGAGCGTCATCGTGGCGTTCTGGAAGGATATCAAGGAGCTGTTCGTCGAGTTTTTCGGCTGGGTGCGCGATGGGTTCAGGATCAACGGCCATCCGTACCGCCGCTTCCTCGTCATGCTGCTGCTGACGATCGTGCCGATGTTTGCGGTACTGCCGGTCAAGGGCAAGCTGGAGGAGGCGTTCTCCTCGCCGCTGCTGGTCGGCCTGTTGCTGCTGGTGACGGCGGCCGTACTGTTCCTGTCCGAAAAGGCGCCCCAAAAGCACAAGACCGAGGAGACCGCCAGCTGGCTGGACGCGCTGGTCGTCGGCGTCGGACAGTGCTTCGCCGTGCTGCCCGGCCTGTCGCGTTCGGGCACCACGATCTGCACCGGCCTGTTTCGCGGCTTTTCGCGTGATTTTGCCGTGCGGTTCGCGTTCATCATGTCGCTGCCGGTCATTCTGGGCGCGAACATCCTGGAGATGGTCGACGTGGTCAAGGACCCCGCCGCCGCGATGGGCGATGTGACCGTCGCCTGCTGCGTTGCGGGCATCCTGGCGGCCATGCTGAGCGGCCTGGCTGCCATCCGCATGGTGCGCTTTGTGTCCGGGTGCGGCAATTTCCGCCCGTTCGTCGTGTACTGCACGCTGATCGGCACGGTCACGATCGTCGCCAGCCTGATCAAAATGGTGTGATAAGCAGGATAGGGGAGAGGGAAAGTTCCGGATACCGGGACTTTTCTTCGCGCTTATCCGAAAAAATCCCGGCAAGGGAGCAAACGCCCGCGCGCCGGCGCGCGGCAAAGCAAATGAATTGAGGGAAAGACACTTTGGCTGCAAAAAAATCCACAACGAAAAAAACGTCTGCCCGCGGCAAGACCGCGCCGCGCCCGCCCGAGTCCGAGCAGGCGCTGTCGCGCGCGGCGTGGGGCGCGATCTGGGGCGTGGCGGGACTGCTGTGCCTGCTGGCCATCCTGCCGATTGACGGCGCGCTGCTCGACTGGCTGCACCGCGGCGTTGGCGCGCTGGTCGGCTGGGGCGGCTATGTGCTGCCGGTCGCGCTGTTCGCGCTGGCGGGCTTGCTGCTCGTGCGCGAAAAAGGGCCGGTGCGCCTGCGCGGGACGTGCATTGTGCTGCTGCCGGTTTTTATCGGCGGTATCATCCATGCGCTGACCTGCGCCAACGAATATGATTTTTCGATGAAAACGCTGTTTGCCCTGCTGCAAACCGGCATGGAGGGCAAGTCGGGCGGCCTGCTCGCGGGCGGGCTGTACATCGTTCTCGAGTGGGCGCTGTCCTCGATCGGGGCGCTGCTCGTGCTGCTGCTGCTGAGCGTCGCGTCGCTGCTGGCGGCCTGCCGCATCACGCCGCAGGCGCTGTGGGACATGCTCCGCACACCCGACTATGAATATGAGGATGAGGAGGAGCGCGCGCGCTACGAAGCGCCGCCCAAGCTGCCCAACGTACACGAGGCGGTCTCCGCGCACGCGCAGCGCCGCGAGGAACGCCGCGCCGCGCGCCGCAAACGCGATATCGATATCCCGCTCGACACCGATCCGCCGGGCGAGGACAAGCCGGGCGCCGACCCGGACGCCCCGGCGCGCCGCACACCGGGCGGCAAGCCGATGGCGCCGGACGAATATCTGCGCGCACTGCAGGAGGAGACCACCGGCGAACAGGTGAGTATCCTCGATTTGGTAGAGAACCGCGAGGAGGAGGAGACGTCCGCCGCCCCGCGGGACGGGCGGGAGGACAAGCCGGAAAAGGCGCCCAAGCCCGCCAAACCGTCCAAGTCCGACAAGCTGACCGAGGATGAGCAGGACGAATTGAGCGAGCAGATGGACGAAAACCAGAAAGCGCCCGCGCCCGCCTACGACTACCCGCCGATCGAGCTGCTGGCCAAGGGGCAGCATGTGTCGGTGGCCGGGGCGGAGGCCGAGCTGCGCGAAAACTCGGCCTGCCTGATCGACACGCTGGCCTCGTTCAACATCGACGCGCAGATCATCGGCATTGTGCGCGGCCCGTCGGTCACGCGGTTTGAGCTGACCATCCCGCGCGGCATCAAGATTTCGCGCATCACGGCGCTGGCGGACGATATCGCGCTGTCGCTCGGCGCGGCCAATGTGCGCATCGCGCCCATCCCGGACAAGATCGCCGTCGGCATTGAGGTGCCGAACAAGACGGTCAACACCGTCTATATCCGCGAATGTATCTCGTCGCCCGCGTTCACCAATGCGCGCAGCCGCCTGTCCTTTGCCGTCGGCAAGGACATCACGGGCAAGCCGGTCATCGGCGACATCGCCAAAATGCCGCACATGCTGATCGCCGGTACGACCGGCTCGGGCAAATCGGTGTGCATCAACTCGATGCTGATCTCGCTTTTGTACAAATCCATGCCCGAGGAAGTGCGCCTGATCATGGTCGACCCCAAGATGGTCGAGCTGGGCAACTACAACGGCATCCCGCACCTGCTCATCCCGGTCGTGACCGACCCGAAAAAGGCGGCCGGCGCGCTCAACTGGGCGGTGGGCGAGATGGAGCGCCGGTACAAGCTGTTTGCCGACCATCAGGTGCGCAACCTGGTCGGCTATAACGACCTGATGCGCGCCGAGCGCGCCAAGGCCGAAGCGGCTGCGGCTGCCGCCCCTGCCGCCCCCGAAGAGGGGGACGGCGAGACCGGGCAGACGCCGGCGGCCGACCAGTATCAGGTGCTGCCGCAGATCGTCATCGTCATCGACGAGCTGGCCGACCTGATGATGGTCGCGGCCAAGGAGGTCGAGACCTCGATCTGCCGCATTGCGCAGAAGGCGCGCGCGGCGGGCATGCATCTGGTCGTTGCGACGCAGCGCCCCTCGGCTGATGTCATCACCGGCATCATGAAGGCCAACATCCCGTCGCGCATCGCGTTCGCGGTGGCCAGCCAGATCGAAAGCCGCATCATTCTGGATACAACCGGCGCGGAAAAGCTGATCGGCAAGGGCGACATGCTGTATGCGCCGCTCGGCGAGGGCAAGCCGACCCGCGTGCAGGGCTGCTTCATCTCGTCCGACGAGATCGAATCGGTCATCGCCCATATCAAACAGACGAGCACTGCCGAATATAATGAGGAGATCCTCGAGCACATCGAGCGGCAGGCCGAGCAGGCCGACGGCAAGGGCGGCGGCGGCAGCGACCCCGGCGAGGACGAGGACGAGATGATCGAGGAAGCGATCGACGTGATCATGGACTGCCGGCAGGCGTCCACGTCCATGCTGCAGCGGCGGCTCAAGCTGGGCTATGCGCGCGCCGCGCGCATCATCGACCAGATCGAGGAACGCGGCATCATCGGGCCGTCCGAGGGCTCCAAGCCGCGCCAGATCCTGATCACCAAAGACGAATGGCAGCAAATGAAACTGCGGCGGCACGACCGCTTTGAATGAATAGGAGGATATTTCCCATGGCTTTTACCAAAATCAACATTGAAAAGCAGTCTTTTAACCCCTTTGACCTGATCGGCAAGCAGTGGCTGCTCATTTCCGCCGGCAACGAGCAGAAGTGGAACACCATGACCGCCAGCTGGGGCGGGGTGGGCGTCATCTGGGGCAAGCCCTCGGCGACCTGCTACATCCGTCAGAGCCGGTACACCAAGGAGTTTGTTGATAACGAGGAGTATTTTACCCTCTCTTTTTTACAGGACGGACACCGCGACCAGCTCAACCTGCTGGGCACCAAGTCCGGCCGCGACATGGATAAGATGCACGACAGCGGCCTGACGCCCGTGTTCGTCGACGGCCAGCCCACCTTTGCCGAGGCCGAGCTGGTGCTGGTCTGCCGCAAGCGCTGCAAGAGCGATATCGCCCCGGGCGATATCCTGCATCAGCAGACGCTCGACAGCTTTTATGCCACGCCGGATTACCACACCATGTACATTGGGGAGATCGTCGCGGCCTACCGCGGCTGAAAAAAGGCGAAACGTCACAATTTGTTCACCAAACCGACAAACTGCCGGGTGTATACTGGGGGCAGGCCGCCGGACGGCCGAAAACGGAGGAGATAACCAGTGAAAAAACGGATTTGCAGCCTGTTGCTTTCGGCGGCGATGCTGTTTGGCACGCTGCCGGCGGCGCTGGCAGGCTATGAAAACTTTACCGCGCAGGCGGCCTACACGCCCGGCCAGTTCACCGACGTGGCGGCCGATGCGTGGTACGCGGAAAACGTGCGCGCCTCGTATGAGTACGGGCTGATCAACGGTCAGTCGGACACGCGCTTTGCGCCGAACAGCGCGCTGACCGTGGCCGAGGCGGTCAAGCTGGCGGCCTGCCTGCACAGCATCTATTACACCGGCAGCGCGGACTTTGCGGAAAGCCAGCCGTGGTACCAGACCTATGTCGATTACGCGCTGCAAAACCGCATCCTGACCGCCGCGCGCTCGGATTACACCCAGCCCGCCACGCGCGCGGTGTTCGCGTCGGTGCTGGCCGCGGCGCTGCCCGCGGACGCGCTGACCGCGATCAACACGGTCGAGGACGGCGCCATCCCGGATGTGTCCATGTCCGCGTCCTACGCGGATGCGGTCTACCTGCTCTACCGCGCGGGCGTGCTGACCGGTTCGGACAGCGCGGGCAGCTTTTCACCGTCCAGCACGATACGCCGCAGCGAGGCTGCGGCCATCGTCACCCGCATGGCCGACCCCAGCCTGCGCCAGACGGTGACGGTCACGGTGTCGGCGGAGCTGACAGCGGACGAGATCTATGAGCGCTGCATGCCCGCGGTATTCAAGCTGTACTCCTATGACGCGCGCGGCGAGCTGATCAGCAAGGGCAGCGGCGTGGTCATCAGCGCGGACGGCGACGCGGTCACCTGCGGGCATGTTGCCAACGGCGTGCAGCGGCTGGTCGCGGAAATGCTCGACGGCACCAAGCGTGAGGTCAGCATTTACGACATCAACACGACCGCGGATATCTCGCACATCCGCGTGGTGGGCAGCAACCTGCCCTATCTGGAAACCTCGAACGAGGTGCAGTCGGGCGACACGGTGTTCGCACTGGGCTATCCGGGCGGCGGCAGCGCCAAGGTCACGTCCGGCACGGTCAGCGACCCGCGCTACGATGAGTTCCTCACCCCGCTGATCGAAAGCAGCGCGGTGGTCATCAGCGGCAACTCGGGCGGTGCGCTGGTCGACGCGCAGGGGCGGCTGGTCGGCATCACGGTCAGCAGCCGGGGCAGCGGCAAGCCGTCGTATTCGGTGCCGATCGCGGTGCTGGAAACGCTCGAGGGCAGCATGGCGCTCACACCGGCGCAGTATACGGTCGCGCACCAGCCGGACGCTTCGGCCTGCTATGAAAAGTTCTACCCTGTGCCTGACTTCGGCAAGGTCGCCGGGGTATCGCTGCTGGGCACCAGCAGGGACCGCGGTACGACCTGCTTCTACTACCGCATGTCCGACCTGCCGTGGGACAGCGACCGCGTGCTGCTGGAGTATTATGCGGCGCTCAACGGCAATACGTTCTACCAGTTCTCGGACGGGGCGTTCACCTCGTCGGCGGGCTACCTGCTGTCGGTCTCGATCATCGAGACGCGCTATCAGGGCGTGGACGCGCTGGGCATCTGCGTGTCCGGCATCGGCTCGCAGCCGGTCGGCGGCCTGGTGCAGGTCGCGGCGTAACGGCTGCGCCAAGACAGTTTTTTTGATACCGCTCGCAGAGCGGCGGAACGATGCGCGCTGCGGAGCGGGAGCTTTATCGACACACTGAAGCCGGCGGTCGGCAGACCGCCGGCTTTTTGCGTTGCAGGGCGCGCTGCACGGGCGGCCGGTCCTGCATTTTTCCCGGCATTCCTTCGTCCGATTGGACAAAAGCGGCTGGGCGGGGGCTGCGCGGCGGCGGAATGGGACTTTTTTCGCGGCAAATACGCAGCAGAAACGGAATATTAGACAAAGCGCACAGGCATTTTTCTGCGGAAGGACAGAAAGAAGCAGCAAAATGCACAAGAAAAAGTTGGCAAATCGGTGAAATTCAACAATAGAACAGCCTGCGTCCAACATGCTATAATAGTCATGCGTGACTGAAGAGTGTTTTGAGAGAGCACCAAACGAAATGGAGGAAACGACCCAAATGAAGAAGTACGTTTATATGTTCCCGGAAGGCAACGGCTCCATGCGTGAGCTGCTGGGCGGCAAGGGCGCCAACCTGGCCGAGATGACCGGCCTTGGCATGCCGGTGCCGCAGGGCTTCACCATCACCACCGAGGCCTGCACCCGGTACTATGAGGACGGCAAGACGATCTATCCGGACATCCAGGAGCAGATCCTTGAGTACCTCGATAAATTGGAGAAGGTCACCGACAAGACCCTCGGCGACCCGGACAAGCCGCTGCTGGTTTCCGTGCGCTCGGGCGCGCGCGCGTCCATGCCCGGCATGATGGATACCATCCTCAACCTCGGCATGAACGACGAGATCTGCGAGGCGGTCGCAAAGCTGACGGGCAACCCGCGCTTTGCGCGCGATTCCTACCGCCGCTTCATCCAGATGTTCTCGGACGTTGTTATGGAGCTGCCCAAGTCCACCTTCGAGACCTTCATCGACCAGGTCAAGGAGAAGAAGGGCGTCAAGATGGACAACGAGCTCGATGCCGACGATATGAGCGAGCTGATCGTACTCTTTAAGGACCACTACAAGAAGTCCCTCGGCGAGGACTTCCCGCAGGACCCCAAGAAGCAGCTGATGGAGGCTGTCCGTGCGGTATTCCGCTCGTGGGACAACCCGCGCGCCAACACCTACCGCCGCATGAACGATATTCCGCACTCGTGGGGCACGGCGGTCAACGTCCAGTCGATGGTATTCGGCAACATGGGCGACACTTCCGGCACGGGCGTTGCGTTCACCCGCAACCCGGCGACCGGCGAAAAGAAGTTGTACGGCGAGTTCCTGATGAACGCGCAGGGCGAGGACGTCGTGGCCGGCATCCGCACCCCGCAGCCGATCTCGGCGCTGGCCGACACCATGCCCGAGGTTTACCAGCAGTTTGTCGATATCTCCTCCCGTTTGGAGCAGCACTATGGCGATATGCAGGATATGGAGTTTACCATCGAAAACGGCAAGCTCTACATGCTGCAGACCCGTAACGGCAAGCGCACCGCGCAGGCTGCCCTGAAGGTCGCGGTCGACCTCGTCGACGAGGGCGTATGCACCAAGGAGCAGGCCATGATGAAGGTCGAGGCCAAGCAGCTTGACGCGCTGCTGCACCCGACGTTTGTCCCGGCGGCCCTCAAGGCTGCAAAGCCGATCACCTCCGGCCTGCCGGCGTCCCCCGGCGCGGCCTGCGGCGCGGTTTACTTCACCGCAGAAGAGGCGGCTGCTGCGCATAAGACCGGCCTGAAGGTCGTCCTGGTCCGTCAGGAGACCAGCCCGGAGGATATCGACGGCATGGCCGTTTCCGAAGGCATCATGACCGCCCGCGGCGGCATGACCTCGCACGCAGCCGTTGTTGCGCGCGGCATGGGCACCTGCTGCGTCGCCGGCGTCAACGGCATCAAGGTTTCCGAAGAGGACAAGACGCTGACCTTTGCCGACGGCACGGTCGTCAAGGAAGGCGAGTTCATCTCGCTCGACGGTTCGACCGGCAACGTCTACCTCGGCCAGATCGAGACGCAGGACGCCGAGTTGACCGGCGACTTCGGCCGCTTCATGGGCTGGGCGGACGAGATCCGCACGCTGCACGTCCGCACCAACGGCGACACCCCGCGCGACGCGACGCAGGCGCGCAAGTTCGGCGCGGAAGGCATCGGCCTGTGCCGTACCGAGCACATGTTCTTTGAACCCGAGCGCATCAAGGCGGTGCGCGAGATGATCATTTCCGACACCGTCGAGCAGCGCAAGGCCGCGCTCGCCAAGATCCTGCCCATGCAGCGCGGCGACTTCGAGGCCATCTACCGCGCGATGGGCGGTCTGCCGGTTACCATCCGTCTGCTCGACCCCCCGCTGCATGAGTTCCTGCCGCAGGAGGATGCGGACATCAAGGAGCTGGCGGATGAGATGGGCGTGTCCTTCGACAAGCTCAAGGGCAAGGTAGCCGACCTGCACGAGTTCAACCCGATGCTGGGCACCCGCGGCTGCCGCCTGGACGTGCTGTATCCGGAAATCGCCGAGATGCAGACCGAGGCCATCATCTCCGCTGCCATCAACGTGTGGAAGGAAGACGGCCTGAAGATCACGCCCGAGATCATGGTGCCGCTGGTTTCCGAGATCAACGAGCTGCGCTATGTCAAGAAGGCCATCAAGGCCAAGGCTGACGAGTTGATCGAGGCTTCCGGCCTGAAGATGAAGTATATGATCGGCACGATGATCGAGACGCCGCGCGCCGCGGTCACGGCCAACGAGATCGCCGAGGAGGCCGAGTTCTTCTCCTTCGGCACCAACGACCTGACCCAGATGACCTACGGCTTCTCGCGCGACGACGTCGGCCGCATCCTCGAGACCTACTTCGAGAAGAAGATCCTCGAGTCCGACCCGTTTGCCCGTCTCGACCAGCACGGCGTCGGCAAGCTGATCCGCTTCGCGGTAGCCGAAGGCCGCCGCACCCGTCCGGACATCAAGCTGGGCATCTGCGGCGAGCACGGCGGCGACCTGTCCTCCGTCGAGTTCTGCCACAATGTCGGCTTGAACTATGTTTCCTGCTCGCCCTTCCGCGTACCGATCGCCCGCCTCGCGGCGGCGCAGGCCCGCGTCAAGGAGCTGGGCAAGGCGTAAGCCGGCTGTCCCTGCAAACCAACAGCCCCGCTGCGGCTTTTGCTGCGGCGGGGCTGCGCTTTGCTGTGCCTTGCGCACCGGCCTTCCGGCATGCTATAATCAAGGCAACAGGAGAAAAGGAGAAAACACGATGAAAACCTATCTCAACCAGATTTCCGGCATCGACGACGCGATCGTCTCGATGTTTATGAGCAAGCGCTCGTGGACGCGCGAAAAGGAGCTGCACATCCGTGATACCTGCCGCGCGGTGCTGCGGCCGGACGGCGGCCTGAAGGACTATGACGCGGCGCAGGCGGCCGCCTTTGCCGAATTTGACGACTGGCTGGACAAGCTGACCAAGTGGGGCTGGAAGCATACGACCATGCTGCGGTTCATCGACATGTCGGTCACGGTCGAGGGGCTGCACCGCGCCGGGCAGGACGACTGGGACGCGCATGCCAAGCGCTTCAACAACCGCATCATCCGTTCGAGCACGCGGCTGGCCTCGTTCTCTTATGAGATGTCCGATTGGTACGAGGGCAAGATTTTGCCGACCGACCTTGCCTTGCAGGCGCTCGGCCTGTCCGTGCCCCAAACCTTTGAGCATGACGGCGCGCAGTACGTCAAGGCGGTCAACGGCTACATCCGCGCCGATATGGCCGATGACCCGGACGTCAAGCGAGGGCTGTACATGCTCAGCATCCCGAGCAATTTCATCTTCAAGATCGACCTGACCGAATGGGGGCATGTGTTCAAGGAGCGCAACGCGCAGGGCGCGGCCAACCCGGAGGTCAAGCAGTGCTGTGAGAGTATCGCCGACCAGATCGAGCAGTTCCACAGCCGGTTCAACCGCGACCTGTTCCGGAAAATCCTCAACTGAACGAAAAAGAGACGCTGTACAGCGTCTCTTTCAGCCTGTCGATAAAGTCCTCGCGCCGCAGCGCGCATTGTTCAGCCGCTCTGTGAGCGGCATCAAAAAAGCGAGCTTCAAGGTGAATTGACCGT
>NZ_CALWUN010000043.1 GCF_944384735.1 uncultured Agathobaculum sp.
AAGGGAGTTTTTTTATCATGTTCATCGCCATAGGCTTTTTTGAACCACTCGCCTAGCGAGTGGTTTTCTTTATACAACAAAATTCGAGGGCGTGTACCTCGAATTTTGACCCCGACCCGCGCCATCGGGCGCGAAACCGGGGGTATCAACAACGGTTTCTACTGGAACCGTTGTTGTAGATAGGGGGTATTGGATACCCCCTATCAGGCTGTCGAACTTTTTCGACAGCCAAAAGCCCCGCAGGCAATGCCTGCGGGGCTTTTTTGATGCGTTTTGCCGTTTATGTAAGGAAGGATTATTCCTCGACCTTGACGTAAACGCCGCCGTTGCGGCAGGACTCGGTCGCAGCCTTGGCCATCAGGACCGGGCGCAGGCCGTCGATCGCACCGACCGGAACCGGCTTGTCGTTCTGGATCGCGTCGACAAACGCGATAACCTGCTCGATGAACGCCTGATTGTAGCGCTCGAGGAAGAACCACAGCGGCTTCTCGGAGCGGGCGCCGTCCACGGTGGTAACGGTGGTGGTGTTCAGCAGGTCATTGCCGTCCGCAGCCATACCCTTGGAGCCGAACGCCTCAACGCGCTGGTCGTAGCCGTAAACAGCCTGACGGGAGTTGTTGATGACTGCGATGCAGCCGTTGGCCATCTTCATGGTGACGACAGCGGTGTCAACGTCCGGGATACCGGACTCTTCCTGCAGGTTCGGGTTAACGAGGCACGAGCCGACAGCCGAGATCTCAACAGCCTCGGAACCGGTCACGTAGCGGACCATGTCGAAGTCGTGGATCATCATGTCGTAGAAGATGCCGCCGGAAACCGCAACATAGGAAGCCGGGGGCGGCTCCGGATCACGGGAGGAGACGATTACGATGTGCGGGTCGCCGATGGTGCCGTTCTTGACCGCGTCAGCGACTGCCTTGTGGTTGTGGTCGAAGCGGCGGTTGAAGCCTACCTGGAACTTGACGCCCTTCTCCTCAACCAGCGCGAGCAGCTTCTTGATCTTGTCGATATCATAGTCGATCGGCTTCTCGCAGAAGACGTGCTTGCCGGCGTTGACCGCCGCCATGGATACGTCGCAGTGCGTATCGGTGGACGAGCAAACGAACACCACGTCTACTTCCGGATTGTTGATGACATCCATGAAGTCGGTGGATACGTTGGTGATCTTGCGCTCTGCCAGCCACTCACGCGCGCCGGACTTGTCCAGCATCGGGTCTGCCGCGGCAACGACCTGTACGCCCGGTACGCTGTTGATCAGATTGTTGATGTGCAGCTTGCCGATGCGGCCGCAGCCGACTACGCCGATTTTCAAAATGCCCATTTCAAAATCTCTCCTTTTCATTAAGGTGCCTTTATTATAGACCACTTATCGGGGCGCTTCAAGGGCATAGCGGGAATTTCGGCGCACCGCCCAATTTTGAAAAGGGGGATTGGTGGAAAATGGCGGCGAAAAAGCGTTTGCCGGCGTGCAAAATGGGTGTGCATTGTGCGTAAACAGAAAAGCACGGACATGCACGCCAAAGCGGTCAGGATGGGACAAAATGCGCGGAATCGCTTGTGCAGGCGGGTGTAGTGTGTTAGAATGACAGTATCTCACGATTTGTCCGCCGGTGGAGGACGCACGGAGGAGGAACGGCAGATGAAGGTAACTGCACAGTGGATTGCCGAGCAATGCGGCGTGTCGCGCGGCACGGTCGACCGCGTGGTCAACGGGCGGCCGAACGTCGCGCCCGAGGTGCGCGAGCGCGTGCAGAAAATGATCAACGAATATGGCTACAAAACGCCCGCCCAGCGGCAGGCGGCGCGCGCCGGACGCGGGGCGTACCGCATCGGCGTGATCCTGCCCAGCTGGGATGCGTTTTTCATCCGGCGCATGCGCGAGGGCATCCGCGTGGCGGTGCACAATCGCGGCCTGAGCGATGTCAATGTGCTGGTCGAGGAGCTGAAAAACCGCTCGCACCGCTCGTATTTCGAAGCGATCGGACGGCTGGAGGAGCGCGGCATCGACGGGCTGATCGTCACCGCGCCCGACACGGTGGCGATGAGCGAGGAGATCGACCGGCTGGTTGCCGCCGGGGTGCAGGTGGTCACCTGCGATTCGGACGTGCGGCAGAGCCGCCGCCTGTACCACATCGGGCAGGATATGGTCAAGTCCGGCCGGGTGGCGGCCGGACTGCTCGCGCCCTATATCGCGGGGGCGGAGGTGCTGGTCGTGACCGGCAACCGCGAGTTTACCGCCCACGGCCTGCGCGTGCGCGGCTTCCTTGACCGCATCCATGAGATTTTCGGCGGCACGGTCAACGCGCAGGTGATTGAAAGCGTCGAGCAGTATGAGCTGACCTATGACGGTGTGCTGCAGCAGCTGCGCACCAACCCGCGCCTGCGCGGCATTTACATGGCCAACGAGTCGGTGCGCGGCTGCATGGATGCGCTCGAGCGCGCCCATCCCGCGCGCAAGGTGCATGTGGTCTGCCACGACCTGACGCCGCACGCCCGGCAGTATCTGGAGGACGGGCGGCTGGATTTCATCATCGACCAGGACTTTTCCGCGCAGACCACGCGCGCCATCGAGGTGCTGGCACATACGCTGCGCACGGGCGAACAGCCCCGGCAGGGCATAGAATACATCCACACCAGCATTATCACGCGAGAATTGCTGTGAGGTAACTATGTTTTTTCTGTGAACGGCATTGACAGGGCAGGACGGTAAGTATACTATGTTAGTGCGCTAATAGTAAGGGAACTAACAATGCGCGGCAGGCGCGGAGCACCCCTTGGGAGGAGACGACGGAACGATATGAATACATATGACAGGTGTGGGCGCGTGCTGGCGGCCGGTGTGTTGTGCGCGCTGCTGACCGTGCCGGCCGGCGCGGTCAATGCGCTGGACGTAGCCGGGCTGGGCGCGGCCGCCGTGGGCGGCGCCTTGCAGGCCATGGTAACGGACGGCACGATCAAAGACCCGTTTTCGGCGGACGACGCGCAGCCGGTCGGCTTTAACGGCATGGAAAAGCGCGTGCGGCAGAACAACCTGACCGTGCTCAGCCTGCGGCGGCGGGCGGCGGGCATCGGCAACACGGATGTGGACAGCCAGTTCGATGAGCAGGAGTGGTCGGCGCAAAGCTCGATCGCCAACTACCAGAAGCAGTATGAGTCCGCTACGGCCACCATCACCGCGCTGGAGGGCAAGCTGGCGACCGAAACCGACCCGGATGTCAGGGCGCAGCTGCAAAAGGAGTTGGCGGCGGCGCAGGCCTCGGCCATCGCCGCGCAGAGTGGGCTGGGCGTGGCGCAGGGTACGCTGGCCTCGATCGACGACGCGCGCGAGGCCGCGCGCCGCAGTCTGGAAGACCAGCAGTACACCATGCTCAAGCAGGTCGAGAATGTGGAAAACCAGATGTGCGTGCTCGCGCAGACCGCCTACCTCGGGCTGGTCAGCCTGCAGGACGCGCTGGAAACGCTCGACCGCAACATGGACGCGCTCGACCGCAACCTTGAGGTGATGGACAAGCAGGTCGAGCTGGGCATGGCCTCGCAGCTGACGCTGGATAATCTGGAACAGAGCCGCCGGTCGCTCGCGTCCCAGCGGGAGGCGCTGGTCGTGCAGCAGGAGCAGGCGCAGGCCCAGCTGGCGCAGCTGTGCGGCATGGAGGTCGGCGTGCGCGTGCGTATCACGGGCATCCCGCATGTGACCGCGGCGCAGCTGTCCGATATGGACTATGAGGCCGACCTGGAACAGGCGATGGACAACAGCTACACCATCTGGGTCAAGCAGGATGAAAAGCGGCAGGCGTCCAACGATTACGCCGACGGCGTGACCTCGACGACCGACTATTTTGAAGCGGCGAAGATCGCGCTCGAAGCCGAGGAGCGCAGCGTCACCACCAGCGTGCGCCAGATGTACGAGAACGTGCAGGAAAAGCAGCGTCTGCTCGAGGAGGCCGAGGCGGCCTACGAGGCCGAGGCGAAGAACTTCGCGGTCGACGAGCTGCAATACGCGCGCGGCATGATCTCGAAGCTCGATTACCTGACCGCGCAGGACGACCTGGCGGCGATGCAGGACGCGGTGGATACCGCGGAGCTCGAGCTGTTCACCGCATATAATACCTATGACTGGGCGCGGCGCGGCTACATCGGCAGCACGGCCGGGGCATAAGCGGATACATGTTTTTCGATGGCAAAGGAGACTCTCTGGATGGGTGATAAACGGATGGCGGCCGCTTTGATGGCGGCGGTGCTGCTGCTGGGCGCGGGCTGCGGGCAGCAGCAGGTACAGGAAGAAGCGCCGGCGGGCACGGCGGTCGAGGTGGTCGAGGTCGCCTCGGGCGAGATGCGCGCCGAATACGCGGTCACGGGCAAGGTCGAGGCGGTCAACGAGGTGCAGGTGTTCCCGCTGCTGGCCGGGCAGGTGCTGACGCTGTCGGTCAAGGAAGGCGACAAGGTCGCATCCGGTCAGGTGCTGTTCACGGTCGATACCTCGACCGTCACCTCGACGCTGGGCGCGCTGCAGCAGTCGTATAACTCGACCAAGGCCGCGACCGACGGCACGATCGCCTCGGCGCAGGTGGGCGTCGAGCAGGCGCAGCTGGGCGTCGAGCAGGCGCAGCAGGCGCTCGACAACACCAAGGCGCTCTATGAGGTCGGCGCGGCGGCTGCGCAGGACGTGACGCGCGCCGAGCAGGCGCTGACGCAGGCGCAGGGCGCGCTGACGCAGGCGCAGACCGGCGTGCAGCAGGCGCAGGCGCAGCAGGCCGCGTCGCTGGCGCAGATTCAGACGTCGATGGACCAGATCACGACGCAGGCCGCACTCGGCACGGTCAAGGCGCCGTGCGCGGGCACGGTCACCGCGGTCAACGTCGTGCGCGGGGGCATGGCCTCGTCCGCGCAGGCGGGCGTCGTGATCGCGGAGAACGGTAAAATACAGGTCGCCGCGTCGGTGGCCGAGGATGTGTATACCAACCTGACCGAGGGCGACACGGCGGACGTGCTGATCTCGGTCTGGTCGGACGAGGCGCTGGAATGCAAGGTGGGCGCGCTGCCTGCGGCCGCCGATGCGCAGACCAGCCTGTATGAGATACCCGTGGCGCTGCCGTCGGACGCGGCGCCGCCCATCGGCGCGTTTGCGACCGTCACCTTTTACACCGCGCGGCGCGAATCTGCGCTGTCTGTGCCGACCGAGGCCGTGCTGACCGGCTCGGGCGACGAGCGGTATGTGTACATCGTGGACGACACCGGCAGTACCGCCGTGCGCGTGACGGTCGAGACCGGCCTTGTCAGCAAGACCGACACCGAGATCGTCTCCGGCCTGATGGAGGGCGACCGCGTGGTCGTCAAGGGGCAGTCCTACCTCAGTGACGGCGCGCTGGTGCGCGTTGTGGGCGAACAGGCCGCCGCCGCGGCGGACAGTGCGGACGATGGGGATGCCGCCGCCGATATCGCCGGTCTGGCCGACGCGGATGACGCGGCCGACGGGGAGGGCTGACCCGGATGAAACTGGCGGAAAACTGTATCAAACACAACGTCATGACCATACTGGCCTACATCCTGGTCATTGTGTTCGGATTTTACTTTTTCCAGTCGCTGCCGCTTGCGCTCATGCCCGACATGGAGCTGCCGGTGGCGATCGTGTACGCGACCTACTCGGGCGCAGGGCCGGAGGATATCGAGCAGCAGGTGACAAGGCCGCTCGAGTCCGCGTGCGCCGGTCTCGCGGGGCTGGAAACGCTGTCCTCGACCTCGGCGGAAAACCTGTCGATGGTCATTGTGCAGTTCGCGTTCGGCACCGACCTGGACGAGGCAATGGTCGACATGCGCGACAAGGTAGACCAGGCCAAGGCGCTGCTGCCCGAGGACGCGACCGACCCGACCGTCATGTCGATCGACATCGACTCGATGCCGGTCATCATGGTCGCGCTGCGCGGCGCCGACTTGGCCAGCCTGCAATCGCTGGCCGATGAGGAGATCGCGCCTGCGCTCGAACGGCTGGACGGCGTGGCCTCGGTCGATATCATGGGCGGTTATGAAAACGAGGTCGCGGTCAAGACCGACGCCGCCCGTCTCAAGGGCTATAACCTGACGGTGTCCTCGGTCGCGCAGCAGCTGGGCGCGGACAACATGGCCGTGCCGGGCGGTGAACTGGACAGCGGCTCGCAGACGCTGTCCGTCCGCACGGACGGCGAGTACCAGTCGGTCGACGACGTCAAGAACGCGCTCATCTCGCTGCCCGCAGGCGGCACGGTGCGCCTGAGCCAGATCGCCGACGTGTCCATGCAGCCCAAGGACCGCGACGCGCTGGCCAAGGTCAACGGCGAGGAATGCCTGATTTTGTCGGTCAACAAGCAGTCCGGCTCGAACACGGTCGAGATCGCCGAGCGCGCCAAGGCGCAGCTCGATACGATCACCGCGGACCGCGCGCTCGCGTGGGATCTGGTCATGGACCAGTCCGACTACATCAACATGACGGTCGACAACGCGATGGGCAACATCTGGATGGGCGTGCTGTTCGCGGCGATCGTGCTGATCGTGTTCCTGCGCGACGTGGGCGCGACGCTGTCGATCGCGATTGCGATGCCGTGCTGCATCCTGTTTACCTTCCTGCTGATGTACGCGCTGGATATTACGCTCAACATCATGTCGCTGGGCGGCATCACGCTGGGTGTCGGCATGATCGTCGATAACTCGATCGTCGTGCTCGAGAACGTCTTCCACTACCGCACGGACGGCTACGGGCGCTGGGACTCCTGCGTGCTGGGCACCAAGGAGGTCGTGCTGTCGGTCACGGCGTCGACGCTGACGACCATCGCCGTGTTCCTGCCAATCGGCCTGTCGGGCGGCCTTGCGGGCATGATGTTCAAGGAGTTCTGCATCACGATCGTCGCGCTTTTGACCTCGTCGCTCGTCATTTCGCTGACGCTCGTGCCGCTCCTGTGCTATATGCTGCTCGACCGCGGCGGTATCCACAGTCTGGCCACCCGGCCGGGTCTGCGCGATCTGGTCGTGGCGGACAAACCGGCCGCGCGCACCTACAAAAAGGTGCTGGGTACGATGATCTCCCACCGCCGGCTGGGCGTGCTGGTCACGGGCGCGATCTGCGCGGTGTCGGTCGTCAGCATTGTGCTGGCCGGCTCCGAGCTGATCCCCGAGATGGATCAGGGGCAGATCGACGTGACGGTCGGCATGCCGAGCGGGTCGACGATGGAGGAGACCGCCGCCATCGAGGACCGCATCGTCGACATCGTGGCGGAAACCGTGCCCGAGGCCGAGCTGGTCTATTACAGCACGGGCAGCGCGACCTCGATCATGTCGAGCGCTTCGGGCGCAAGCGTGACCATCATGCTTACGCCGCTCGACGAGCGCGACCGTTCGGCCTCCCAGATCGCAAGCCAGCTGCGCCGCGACCTCGCGGACATTGCAGGCTGCGAGCTGACCATTTCGGACGCGGGTATGATGGTGATGGACACCGGCTCGGAGATCAGCGTGCAGCTGTCCGGCAAGGATTACGACGTGCTGGCCGAGACGGCCGAGGATCTGGCGCGCCAGATCGAGGCGCTGCCCGATGCGGTCAACGTCGAGTCGTCCGCGGGCGATCAGGTGCCGCGCGTGGCCATCCGCATCAACCGCGAGAACGCCTCGCGCTTTGGCCTGACGGCGGCCAGCATCGGCGCGCTGGTGCGCGGCGAGCTGACTGGCTCGGTTGCGACCACGCTGCGCATGGGCGGCGAGGAATACGACGTGACAGTGTCCGGCGACGAGGCGCTGACGCAGGATATGGACGCGCTCAAGTCCCTGCAGCTGCCCACGGCGACGGGCGGCACGGTGCCGCTGTCGCTGGTCGCCGATGTGTACACCGAGCTGTCCCCGCAGTCGATCTCGCGCATCAACCAGTACCAGACGGTCACCGTCTCGGGCGAGACCGAGTCGGGCGACAGCGTCATCATCATGGAGCGGGTCAACGAGCTGCTGGCGGATTACCAGCTGCCCGAGGGTGTCGAGATCGCCGAGGGCGATACCGCCGCCTCGAGCATCGAGGAAACCACCCAGTCGCTGATGACCGCGCTGCTGGTCGCCATTTTGCTGGTTTACTTCATTCTGGCCAGCCAGTTCAACTCGTTCATGCTGCCGGTCGCGATCATGCTGATTTTGCCGATCGGTCTGCTGGGCTCGCTCATGCTGCTCTGGCCGACGGGCAACAAGGTCTCGATGGTGGCGTTGCTGGCCGTCATCATTCTGGCTGGTACGGTAGTCAACTCGTCCATCGTGCTGATCGACTACATCTTGCAGCGCCGCGAGCGGGGCGAGGATAAGCGCACCGCCATCCTCAACGCCTGCCCGCGCCGCGTGCGCCCGGTGCTGATGACCGCGCTGACCACCATCCTCGGCTTGGTGCCGATGGTGTTCTCCCGCGGCGAGGGCGCCGAACTGATGCGCCCGATGGGCGTGGTCATGATGACCGGCATGGTGGTTTCCACCATCGCCACGCTGTTTATCACGCCGGTGTATTACTCGCTGACCGACAGCTTTGCCGAGCGCGTCAAGCGCGTGCTGCACCGCCCGAAAAAGGGCGCGAATGCGGAGGAAAAGGCGGAAGCAGATGGGGAATGACGGATTTTTGGGATAAGTGACCGTTGCATTTTTGCGCGGGATACGGTATGATGATAGCGGCGCCGCAGACAGCGGCGCCGCTGGGGCTTGTTTGCGGAACTGCCGGTTGGGACGGTGCTTCCGGCCGGACGGGGCAAACGGTCCCATGATGCGGATGTGTTGCGTGCAAAGCTGCAAAACCGGGGCGCAGACCTGCGGTTTTATATAGGCGCAGCTTGCTGCCATATCCTGATTTTGATGCGCTGCGGCGCGGTAAACACGAAAGGGAGGCTGGCAGGATGAATCGAACGATTGCTGTGGCCGCGCTCGGCGCCCTGCTTTTGTCCGGCTGTACGGCGCAGACCGATGTGCTGGAGCCGAAAACGGAGGAGACCGCCAAGGTCAATCCACAGACGCAGGCGCTGGAGCAGGCCGAGCAGGCCGGACTGCTGCGCGATACCTCATCCACCGGGCTGACCGAGCGCGAGGCGCTCGAGCAGGTGGCGGGTGTGATCAACGGGCAGGAATACACCGTCGAGGCGACCGACGAGACGCTTTCCGTCGGCACGGACGGGGCTTCGTCGCGCGACTATTATGTGTTCGCGGTGACGGCTACGGCCGAGGGGCGCGATGTAGGCAAGGTTGCGGTCGACTGTGAAACGGGTGAAAAGTACCACTATCTGGGCGACGGGGTGCTGGAGGACTACTCCACCTTCCCGCTGTACGACGCGGCGGCCGAGCGCGCCGAGGGCTGGCCGGGACAGTATGTCAGCCCGGCGGGCGTGACGCTCGAGGTCGCACAGGATAGTGAGGACAGCATCAGCTACCGTTTTTCCGATGGGACGGAGGGCGCGGCAGCCGTAACCGGGGAGACCGCCAAATCCGCTGACGGGGAGCTGAATTTCCTGCTGGCCGGGCAGATCGTGACCGTCGCGGGCGGCGGCCTGACGGGCAATTATACGGTCGTGGTCGGGGAGAGCACGGACACGACGGATGTAGCAGAGGACACCGATGTGGCAGACGGTACGGAGACTGTGGAATCCGGGGAGGATACCGCGAGACTGATAGCACATCAACGGACATGGACGACGCGGCCTGACGGGGCGCAATCACGGCGCATATAAGAGGGGGAGACAACATGCAACGGATAGGCAAAGGCTTTGCATTGCTGTTCTTTGGCATGCTCCTGATGCTGATGGAATTTTTCGATCCGTGGGTGCCCGTGATTGGTGATATGCCATGGCATCTGTTAGGGTTGCTAGCCGGTGTCATAGGGCTGATTATGGTGCTGACTGGCGGAAAAAACGAATAACGCGTGCATACAAAAGCCGCGGGGCAATTGCCCCGCGGCTTTTTGTGTCTGGTTTGTGTTATTCAATTTCACTTTCGCCCAGCAGTTCGAGCACGTCGACCGGCGTACCTGCGCGCGCGGCCTCAACATGCAGGTGCGTGCCCAGCGCCGCCTCGGCGTCCATCGTCTCGGCTACCGTGCCGATAGCCTCGCCCGCCGACACGGCCTGCCCTGCCACAACGCGCACGTCGGACAGCCCGCGGTAGGTCGTGGTCAGGTCGGCGTCATGCGCAACCGTGACGCAGGTACCGTACAGGCCGTCCTCTGCGACCTCCTGCACGGTGCCGTTTGTCAGCGAGAGCACATTTTCGCCTGCCTCGGCGGCAAAGTCGGTGCCGGTGTGCACGCGCCAGTCGCCAAAGGTCGGCTGGAACAGCAGTTCATCGCCCGAAAACGGCGTGATCACCGCGCCCGCGACCGGACGGACATAGACCGGCGCGGTCACGGTCTCGACCGGGGTGGACGCGCCCTGTGCACTGTCCTGCGCTGCCGTGTCCTCCGACGGCTGCTGCTGCGCCTGCTCCGGTTCGGCCTCGGCCTCGGCCTCGTCCTCGTCCGTGTCATCCGGCGTGTCGGCTTCGCCCGACGCACCGGTGGCTGCGCCGTCGTCCTCGTTCAGCACCGGCGTATCCACGCCCAGCTCGGGCAGCGTTTCGGCGGGCGAGACGATCGGCAGGCTGGCCTGCGTTTCGTTCGCCTCCGTGCCGCCGGCATTCGTCCACAGCACCCATGCGGACGCCGCGATGATGAGCGCGCACACGGTCAGGATGGTGTAAAAGCCGCGCGTCGACAGGACGGCGGTATGTCTGGAATGATATTGTTTCATAGCCCTTTACCTCCGTTTTCTCCAGTATGGCCGCGGAGGAAGGGCTTTATACATTTGCCAGCACAGTACCCGGATAATAATGCGACAGGATCTCGGTGTAATCCGCGCCCTGCTCGGCCATGTACTTGGCGCCGTACTGCGACAGGCCGACGCCGTGGCCGTAGCCGATGGTGTGCAAGGTGATGCTGCCATCAGTCGTGGTCAGCGTAAAATTGGTCGATTGCAGGCCGAACGCCTCGCGCACCGCCGTGCCGTCGACTGTCACGCCGCCGAGCTGGACGGTGATGACCCCGCCCGCGTCCGACCGGACGGATGCCTTGAACCACCCGTCCGGCGCGCCGGACAGGTCGGCCGACGGAAACGCGTCTGCCGCAATGGTTCGAAATTCGTCTGCCGAAAGCGTGACCGCGTCCTCGTAGCCGTCGTAGGCCGTGCCGCCCGGGCTGACCACGCTTTGCAGGTAGGGCACGTTTTCGCCCCAGACGTCGCGCGCGGCCTCGGTGCGCGGCCCGCTGACGCAGTGGAACACCGCCGCGACCGGCGCGCCGTCGTAGGTCAAAATCTCGCCCGCCGTGTCGCGCACGGCCTGCTCGATGCGCGACAGGTCGGCGCCCGACGCGGTCTGCACCGCGATGTCGCGATAGGCCGCGCAGTGCTGGTAATCGTCGCAAAGGTCGGCCTTCGGATGGGCGGCCGGGCGGCCGGAGGCCATTTTATAAACGGCGTAGGTGCGCGCGGCGACCGCCTGCGCGCGGATGGCATCGGGCGGGAAATCGTTTGCGATTTCGGCTGACACGACGCCTGCGACATAGGTCTCGAGCGGCAGCTCGGTCGGCGTACCGTCGACCAGCACGGTCACCGTGTTATAATTTTCCGGAAGCGCGGCGCCGGACGCGGCCTGCGCCATGCCAGCATCTGCGCCGCCGCCGTTATCGCCGCCCCACAGCCAGAATGCGGGCAGAAGATACAGCGCCAGCACGAGCGCGCTGCCGGTCAGCAGCAGCCTGCGCATGTCCATCGCCCCCTTTCTCCTTCATTGTATGCCGGTTCATTATTTGATATCCCACAAAATGTGGAGGGTCATTGACAAAGCTGGCAATATATTGTATTATTAAAACCAGAGGAAACGAACAAATGTTCGTATACGAAGGAGGAGGACCATGCTGCTGCAGGAAATGGCACAGGAATACCGCTCCAACACCGCGCTGTTGGAGCTGCGGGTACGGCAATTGCAGACCGCAAGGCGCAAGGCGCGCAAGCCGGAGATCCGCTACCGCCTCAAGCGGCGCATCAACTGCTTGCAGGCCTTGATCAACGAGAGCCGCAAGACGATCTTCGAAATGGAGCACTATTACGACCGGGGAGGGGACAAGCATGAGAACCGAAAAGCTGTGTGACAAAAACGCCGACCAGGCGGCCTACGATGCCTATTTGGCGGAACTGGGCACGGACAACAGCGCGTTCCGGCAGCAGTTCCGCGAGGCGTTCTTCCAGGCGCTGCACGAGCAGCTGACCGCGCGGCAGTATCAGGTGCTGTGGCTGAGCGAGGTCGAGGGGCTGTCGGGCAAGGAGATCTCCTACCGGCTGGGCATCAGCCAGTCGGCGGTATCTCGCCATCTGACGCGCGGCAAAAGCCGCCTGCGCACGATGCTGGCCTATAACCTTGAGCTGCGCAGCATGCCGGTGGGCTGAGGGACAGGCTGAAAAAGCCGCCCCGGCGGGGGATGACCCTGCCGGGGCGGCTTTTCCGTTTTCCATCAGGAATAAAAAAGAACGCGACTTCAGGCCGCGCTATTGCACCGCCCCGTCGCGTGTCTTTAGCAATAAATAAAAACGGTTTCAGCAGGAGGAAGGGGTTTCCCGCATCCACCGGGTATGGTAAAATTATAGCACCGGGGCGCCGCGGCGCGCAACGTTCAAATCCGACAAAATCTCGTTCACACTTTGTTCATAATTGTACAATTCGACAAAACCACCAAAGAAAAGTACCGGAATGAAGCAGAATAAATAAAAAGTGAGAAATTGCTTTACAAATTCGTGCATACATGCTATTATATATAGTGCTTTCGCCCCGTGCTTAGCTGTTGGACGACCGGACATGTCCCTACCGTGTCCATTTCACCAAGCCGCAGCCCAGCGTGCGGGTAAGTAAGAAATTTTAATTTTGAAAGGTGAAACACACAATGATCCGTAAGGAAGACAAGACCGCCGTTATCGAGGCAAACCGCACCCACGCGACCGACACCGGTTCCCCGGAAGTCCAGATCGCCATCCTGACCGCGCGCATCCATGAGCTGACCGAGCACCTCAAGGTGCACAAGAAGGACAACCATTCCCGCCGCGGCCTGCTCAAGATGGTCGGCCAGCGCCGTTCCATGCTGGCTTACCTGCAGAAGAAGGACATCAACCGTTACCGTGCGCTGATTGCCAAGCTCGGCATCCGCAAGTAAGGAAACAGGGCAAATAGGGGAGCAGTCTGCTCCCCTGTTTCTGTTTGAGAAGGAAGGCGGCAAACCGCTTTTTAGCAGTTGAAGGAGGGACGGACAGGCTGCCGTTCCCGCTTCAAGTGCTAAAAAAGGGGATGCGCCGCCCTCCGTGCGTGAAAAAATAAGGAGGAAAAAACATGGCAAATATCAATCCCTTTGATTTCAAAAACTACCGCGTTTATGAAACCGAAATCGCAGGCCGCAAGCTGACTGTCGAGACCGGCAAAATGGCGCAGCTGGCCAACGGCTCGTGCCTGGTGCGCTACGGCGACACCGCCGTGCTCGTCACCGCGACCGCGTCGGCCAAGCCGCGCGACGGCATCGACTTTTTCCCGCTCTCGGTCGACTTTGAGGAGCGCCTGTATGCGGTAGGCCGCATCCCGGGCAGCTTCATGCGCCGCGAGGGCCGTCCGAGCGAGAAGGCCATCCTCGCCTCCCGCCAGATCGACCGCCCGATGCGCCCGTTGTTCCCCAAGGACCTGCGCAACGACGTGTCCATCGTCTGCACCGTGCTCGAGAACGACTACGACAACTCGCCCGAGGTCGTTGCCCTGCTGGGCGCGTCCATCGCGGTTTCCATTTCCGATATCCCGTTTGACTACGTCGTCGCGGGCTGTCAGGTCGGCATCGTCGACGGCAAGACCGTCATCAATCCGACCAGCGAGCAGCGCAAGGTGTCCGAAATGGACGTCACTCTGTGCGCGACCAAGGATAAGATCGTCATGATCGAGGCGGGCGCCAAGGAAGTGCCCGAGGACCAGATGTTCAACGCGCTGATGGAGGCGCACGAGGAGCTCAAAAAGATCTGCGCGTTCATTCAGGGCATCAAGGACGAGATCGGCAAGCCCAAGTTCGAGTACGAGCACCACGATATCGACCACGACCTGTTCGACAAGCTCGAGGCGGCGTGCAACGACAAGTTCGAGTCCGCCATGGACACCGACGATAAGACCGTCCGCGACGCGGGCGTGCGCGCCATCGTCGACGAGTTCGAGGCCGGCCTGTCTGACGAATACAAGGAAGAGCACGGCGCCAACCTGTCCGAGTGCGTCGACAAGCTGCAGAAGAAGATCGTCCGCCGCTGGCTGGCCAACGGCAAGCGCGTCGACGGCCGCGGCATGGAGGAAGTCCGTCCGCTGGCGGCCGAGGTGCATGTGCTGCCGCGCGTCCATGGCTCGGGCATGTTTACCCGCGGCCAGACCCAGGTGCTGACGCTGTGCACGCTGGGCACGCTGGGCGATGCGCAGGAGCTGGACACCATCTTCGAGGAGACCGAAAAGCGCTATATCCACCACTACAACTTCCCGTCCTTCTCGGTCGGTGAGACCCGTCCGTCCCGCGGCCCCGGCCGTCGTGAGATCGGCCACGGCGCACTCGCCGAGCGCGCGCTGCTGCCGGTCATCCCGCCGGTGAGCGAGTTCCCGTACGCGCTGCGTCTGGTATCCGAGGTCATTTCGTCCAACGGCTCGACCTCGCAGGGCTCGGTCTGCGGCTCGACCCTCGCGCTGATGGACGCCGGCGTGCCGATCAAGGCGCCGGTTGCGGGCATTTCCTGCGGCCTGATCACCGACGGCGGTCAGGAGACCACCTTCACCGACATCCAGGGCGTTGAGGACTTCTACGGCGACATGGACTTCAAGGTCGCCGGCACCAAGAAGGGCATCACGGCCATTCAGGTCGACATCAAGGTCGACGGCCTGACCCCGAACATCATCAAGCAGGCGTTTGAGAAGTGCCGCGTCGCGCGTTACGGCATCCTCGACGAGATCATGCTCAAGGCGATCGCCGAGCCGCGCGCCGACGTTTCCGAGTGGGCGCCCAAGATGACCACTATGCACATCCACCCGGACAAGATCCGCGAGGTCATCGGCAAGGGCGGCAGCGTCATCCAGAACATCGTCGCCGAGTCGGGCGCCAAGGTCGATATCGAGGACGACGGCACGGTCACGATCGCGGCGGTCAAGGCGGCCGACGCGGAGAAGGCCAAGAAGATGATCGAGGCGATCGTCAAGGAGCCCGAGCCGGGCGAGATCTACTACGGCAAGGTCGTGCGCCTGATGAACTTCGGCGCGTTCGTCAACCTGCTGCCGGGCAAGGACGGCATGGTGCACATCTCCAAGATGGCGAACCACCGCGTCGAGAAGGTAGAGGACGCCGTCAAGGAAGGCGATATGGTCTGGGTCAAGGTCATGGAGATCGACGACAAGGGCCGCGTCAACCTGTCGATGAAGGATGTCAAGGAAGAGGAAAAAATCAAGTAAATCGCAGCAAAAGGCCGTCCGGCGATGCCGGACGGCTTTTTTATGGCGGTTACTGCTGCGGCGCGGGCACCGCGCGCAGCAGGCGGATACGCGCCACGAGCGGCAGGTGCGCGTTGCACAGGTTGACAAAGCGCCCCACCAGCAGCGCGGACACGACCGTGCCCAGCCCGAGGCCGTTGATGCCGTGGAAGAACCATAGCGAAAACCCGAGCGCAATGGCGACCAGCGTCACGTCGAACGCGACCTTGACCGAGCCGAAGCGGATGCCGGTGCGGTCGGCGATTGCGCCGACCACGCCCTCGCCGGGCACGAGCAGCGCGTCGGGCGCGACCTCGATGCTGATGCCGCAGCCCAGCACCGCGCAGCCCAGCACCAGCGCCGCCAGCTTGACCGGGAGGGACGCAGGCTCAAACCACCACAGCAGCTTCATGCCGACGTCGATAAACGCGCTGAACACCAGATTGACGACGACCTGCAAAAACTGGATGGGCGGGAATTTCCGTCCGCGCAGCACGACCTGCGCCGCGATGAACAGCAGGTTGACCAAAAAGGTGAATTGGCCGAGCGTCGGCACAAAGCGCAGGCTGAGCACATAGGGCACGCTGGAGATCGGCGAGGTGCCGAGCGCAGCCTTGGTGATGACCGCGACGCCGAATGCATTGATGATAACGCCAATGGTAAACCACAAATACCGATAAACCCAATTTCGCAATGTAATTCTGTCTCTTTTCCAAATGATTTCGTCCGTCCCCCTGCCGGACGCGGATAGGACGGGGACACGCCGCCCCAAACCTTTGCCGGCTGTCCGGCAAAAGGTGCGGGGCGTCCTCGTTCGGACGCCCCGTTCAGTTTCAGTTGTGCTCCGGCTCCGCCGGGATTTGCCGCAAAATTTCGATCGGCCCGCAGCCCGCGCATTTTGCGCAGTCGTGCATGCACGCCATCGGGTCGTCCGGGTCTTCCTCGCGCCCGATTTCGAGCAGCGTCGGATCGCCCTGTCGCTCGCCGACAAGGAACTTGGCGACCGCTTCCTCGGCCGCGCCCTCGCAGCCCGGCACGAGCAACACGCCGATCATCTCGAGCGCGTTGCGCATGGCAAGGCCGAGCGAGCCGCAGATCAGCACGTTGATTTTTTCCATGCCCATCAGCTTGATCAGCTCGGTCGTGCTCGCGCCCTCGGCCGAGAGCAGCCGTTTGCCGGTCGGCGTCTGGCCGTCCGCGCTGACGATCAGGAAGGTGCGGCAATCGCCCAGATTTTTGGCGATCTGGCCGTTGTCGTAGGCTACGCCGATGTTCATCGCAGCCCCTCCACCGTCTTGAGCGCGCCGCCGAGCGCCTCAGGCAGCTTGACATCCTCGATCTGTCCGCCGTCGACCGCCGCGGCCAGCTTGGGGTCGATCGGCAGCTTGGCCAGCACGGACAGGCCATACTCGGCCGCGACCTCGTCGACATGGCTTTCGCCGAATACCGCGATGTGCTTGCCGCAGTCCGGGCATTCGAGGTAGCTGTAATTCTCGACCACGCCGATGAGCGGGATGTCCATCATCTTGGCCATCTTGACCGCCTTGCCCACGATCATGCTGACCAGGTCCTGCGGCGAGGTGACGACCAGGATGCCGTCCACCGGCAGCGACTGGAACACGGTCAGCGGTACGTCGCCCGTGCCGGGGGGCATATCGACGAACAGGAAGTCGACGTCGTCCCAGATGACGTCCGACCAGAACTGCTTGACCGTTTCCGCGATGATCGGCCCGCGGTAGATGACCGGGTCGTCCTCATTCGGCAGCACCAGATTGATCGACACCATCTGCACGCCGCCCGCGCTGCGCGCCGGCAGGATGCCCTGCTCGCAGCCCTCGAGCTTGTCGTGCACGCCGAACGCCTTGGGGATGGACGGGCCGGTGATATCGGCGTCCAGGATGCCGCAGGTGTAGCCCTGCCGCGTCATGCCGACGGCCAGCATCGAGGTGAGCAGGCTCTTGCCTACGCCGCCCTTACCGGATACCACGCCGATGACTTTTTTGATTGTTGCCGCGGGGTTAGCCGCGACCTTGAAGCTTTTTTCCCCGCCGCAGCCGGCAGAGCAGGAATCGCAGTTATGCGAACAACCCATAATAACACAACTCCCAACATATCTTTTCGTGTCTTGTTTCAGTATACCCCAATATGCGCGTTTTCGCAAGCCCCCGGGGGTGGCGCAGCCGGTCAATGGCGCAAAAACCAACGCAAAACCGAGCGGCTGTCGCGCATGACGACCACCACGCGCTTGTATTCGCCGCATTCCTCGCAGAAATCCCGCCCCCACGACAGCTTGACGTCCCATTTGGTGTAGTCCGTCCCGTTGAGCTTGTTCCAGCAGTCCAAACAAAATTCAGCCATGTCCCCACTTTATTGTGTTATATTTTGTGTTTTATATTAAACCATATAATCAGCATACAATATAAACTACACTCTTTGCAAGAGGTGGTGCGAAAAATGGGGAATTTTATTCCAAAGCCCTATCGGACAGAGCAGGTTTCGATCAGGCTGGACACCGATTTGCTGGCACAGGTGGAGGCCGCCGCTAACCAGTACAACATGAGCCGCAATGCGTTTATCAACGAGTGCATCCGTTATGCGATGGCCAACATGGCCGAGCCGCCGGAGAACGGCAAAGCATAAAACCCCGCGGACAGCGTTTGCGCTGCCCGCGGGGTTTTCCCGTTCGTAGTGGTTAGCTGTGCCGCTCAGCCGAAATGCCCCATTGCGCCGTACATCTCCGGCCTGCGGTCGCGGAACACGCCCCAGCTGCGCCGCAGCTCGCGGATCTCGTCGAGGTCGAAGGTGTGCGTCAGGATCTCGGCCGTGTCGCGCCCGGCCTGCTCGGTCAGCCCGCCGGTCTCGTCCGCGATGAAGGACGAGCCGTAGAACGTCAGGCTCGACGACTGGTGCTGGTTGTCCGACGAGGGCGTGACCGTCTCGGTGCCGATGCGGTTGGCCGCGACCAGCGGCATGATGTTGGCCGCCGCGTGCCCCTGCATGCAGCGCCGCCAGTGCGGCATCGAGTCGCAGTCCAAAATCGGCTCGGAGCCGATGGCCGTCGGGTAGAACAACAGCTCGGCGCCCATGAGCGCCATGCAGCGCGCGGACTCGGGGAACCACTGGTCCCAGCAGATGCCGACGCCGATTTTTGCGTAAGCCGTGTCCCACACGCGGAAGCCGGTGTCGCCGGGGGTAAAATAGAACTTTTCCTGATAGAAATGGTCGTCCGGGATGTGGGTCTTGCGGTACTGGCCGAGGACGGTGCCGTCCGCGTCGATCACGGCGACCGTGTTGAAGGTGGTGTTGCCTACGCGCTCGTAGTAGCTGACCGGCAGCACGACGTGGAAGTCGTGCGCGACCGTGCGCAGCACGCTGACCGCCGGGTTTTCCTCGAGCGTGGTCGCCAGATGGTAATTTTCGTAGTTCTTTTCCTGACAGAAGTACCAGTTTTCAAACAGCTCGGGCAGTAGGATGATCTGCGCGCCCTGCGCGGCTGCTTCGCGCACCTGCTCTACCGCGGTTTCCAGCCCATAGGTCATCTGGATGGCCGCCACCGTTACTTTGCTCATCGTTTTGTCTCCTTTTCGCTTACGCCTTGGGGATTTGCTGCGTGATACAGTGGATGTTGCCGCCGCCGATCAGGATATCGCGCGCCGGGATGGCGACCACCCTGCGCGTCGGGAACAGCTGCTGCAAAATCGCCTGCGCTTTTTCGTCCATCGGGTCGCCGAACGCGGGCATGACGACCGCACCGTTGGCGATATAGAAGTT
>NZ_CALWUN010000044.1 GCF_944384735.1 uncultured Agathobaculum sp.
CGGATGCCGAAAATATCGCGCTGCTCGATCGACTTCGGGACATAGTCCGGATCGATCTGGACGACATTGTAGCCGCCCTTGCGCTTGGTTTTCAAAATCGCAAGCGCCTCGTCGGTGTAGCCGGGCGCGATGATGCCGTCGGACACCTCGTGCGCGAGATAGGCCGCGGTGTCCGCGTCGCACACGTCGGACAGCGCCGCCCAGTCGCCGTAGGAGCACAGGCGGTCGGCGCCGCGCGCGCGGATATAGGCGCACGCGATGGGCGACAGCTCGTGGTCGGCTTCGACGAAGTACATCTGCTTTTCCGTTTCGGTCAGCGGCTTGCCGAGCGCCGCGCCCGCCGGGGACACGTGCTTGAAGGACGCCGCCGCCGGCATACCGGTCGCCTTTTTCAGCGCCTTGACCAGCTGCCACGAGTTGAACGCGTCGCAGAAGTTGATATAGCCCGGCTTGCCGTTGAGTACCTCGATCGGCAGCTCGCCCTCGGTCATAAAGATGCGCGCGGGCTTCTGGTTGGGGTTGCAGCCGTATTTGAGCGCCAGTTCGTTCATGCCTTGTCCTCCTCATGCTTGTTGCGGATCTCCTGCCAGTAGGCGCCGGTCTCAAGGTCGATATAGCGCACGAACAGCGCGACCTTGTTCTGCTCGTTCATGCTCGTCCACAGCAGCTCGGTGAACTGCTTGATCGGCTTTTCGATGCGGATGCACTTGGGCTCGCCGCGGAACGGCGGCAGCGGGTCGCCGTCGCACTGGTAGGTGTGGATGAAATGGCCGAGACCGGGCACCGGCTTGTCGTACTCATAGAAAAAGCGCTTGTTGGCCTCCCGGTCGGAGGTGAAGTTCTTGAGGATGGACAGGCTGTACGAGCCGTCCTCGTTGATGACGCCCGAGATGCGCGAGGTGTAGTTCGGCGGGTCAGGCTCGAACTGACGGGTGCGCAGCGCGTCGATGTAGCTCTTGCCGTCCTTCAGGTAGTCGCAGATCGTGTCGGTCTGGTCGCCGTTGGTGACGACCAGCTTGCCGCCGCACTGGCGCACCGGGTGATAGATGATGAGCGACGGGTCGGTCATCTTGGACGGGTCGAATGCCTCGGTGCGGATGCCGTCCTCGGTCTCGACAAAGACGCGGTTGCGGCTGTTCTCCGAGCGCCCCATGATGAAATAGGCGACCACGTTGTATTTATTGTCCAGCGTGCGGCCGAAGATGATGCCGCGGCCGGGATAGGCATTGCTCAGCAACTCATAGCTGATGTTGAACACATTTTTGCTCATAACGCTTTTCCTCCTTACTTTCTGGCGACCCACGCGCCGTCGACGTGCAGCCGTCCCGCGCAGAAGTCGCTGACCGCCTGCGGCAGCAGCAGCCATTCGGCCTGCTCCATCACGCGGCGCTGCAAAATCTCGGGCGTGTCGCCGTCCTCCACTTCGACGGCCTTTTGCGCGATGATCGCGCCGCCGTCCACCACTTCGGACACAAAATGCACGGTCGCGCCGGTCACCTTCACCCCTTTGGCGAGGGCGGCCTCGTGCACGCGCAGGCCGTAGTACCCCGCCCCGCAGAACGACGGGATGAGGGACGGGTGGACGTTGATGATGCGGTTCTCATACCGGCGGCACAAGCTGTCCGGCAGCACGGTCATAAAGCCCGCCAGCACGACCAGGCCGATGCCGTACTCCTCCAGAATGGCGGCCAGCGCCGCGCCGTAGTCGTCCGCGCTGTCGAAGTCGCGGCGGCGCAGCACGACGGACGGGATGCCCGCCTTGGCCGCGCGCCCGAGCGCGTAGGCGTCCGGGTTGGACGACACGACCAGCCGGATGGCGCCGTTTTCGATCTTGCCCGCGGCTTCGGCGTCGATCAGCGCCTGCAAATTGGTGCCGCCGCCCGAAACCAAAACTGCGATGTTTTTCATGCCGTTTCTCCCTTATCCGAGCACGACGCCCTTGTCCCCGGCGGCGCACTCGCCGATGACGTAGGCCGTTTCGCCCGCGGCCGAGATCGCGGCCACCGCGCGGGACGCGTCCTCCGCGGCGACCGCCAGCACCAGACCCGCGCCCATGTTGAACGTGTTGTACATGTCGCGCTCCGGGATCTTGCCGATCTTGGCGATCAGCTCGAACACCGGCGGCACCGGCATGGCCTTTTTCTCGATCCTGGCGCAGATGCCGTCGGGCAGCATGCGCGGCACGTTCTCATAGAAGCCGCCGCCCGTGATGTGGCTGATGCCCTTGACCTCGACCTTGCCCATCAGGGACTGGATGGCCTTGACGTAGATTTTGGTCGGGGTGAGCAGCTCCTCGCCCAGCGTCTTGCCGAACTCGTCGATGTAGCGGCGCACGGCCTTTTCGTTGATGCCCAGCGTCTGGCGCACGAGCGAATAGCCGTTGGAGTGCACGCCCGAGGACGCTACGCCGATCAGCGCGTCGCCCGGGGCGATATGCGTGCCGTCGATCATCTTCTCACGGTCGACCATGCCGACCGAGAAGCCCGCCATATCGTACTCATCCTCGGGGTAAAAACCGGGCATTTCGGCGGTTTCGCCGCCGATGAGCGCGCAGCCCGCCTGCCGGCAGCCCTCGGCGATGCCGGAGACCATCTGCGCGATCTTGGCCGGGTGGTTCTTGCCGACCGCGATGTAATCGAGGAAGAACAGCGGCTGCGCGCCGCAGCAGGCGATGTCGTTGACGCACATGGCCACGCAGTCGATGCCGACCGTGTCGTGCTTGTCCATCAGGAAGGCCAGCTTGAGCTTGGTGCCCACGCCGTCCGTGCCGGACACCAAAATGGGGTCGGCCATGCCCTTGAAATCCGGACGGAACAGGCCGCCGAAGCCGCCGAGCGTGCCCATGACGCCCTTGGTGAAGGTCGACTCGACCATCGGCTTCATCAGCTTGACTGCCTCGTAACCGGCGGTCACGTCTACGCCGGCCGCCTTGTAGCTTTCAGAACGGCTTTCACTCATATTCATTCTCCTTCGTTGTGTTGTGGGGGGAACGGTTTATTCCTTGCCGTTCCAGCAGTAGGTGCAGACCTTGTCGCGGTCGAGCCCGATGGCTTCCAAAAGGCCCTCGAGCGACTGGTAGCCGAGCGAGCTGAAGCCGAACTTCTCGCAGATGGTTTTGAGCATGCACTGGCCGCGTTCGGTGTTTGCGTCCGCGTATTCCTCCAGATGCTTCTGGCCTTCCTCGCCCTCCAGTTCCTGCACGATGCGGCGGGCGAGCAGCTCCATCTCCGAATTGGAGGAGGAGAAGTTCAGGTATTTGCAGCCGTACATGATCGGCGGGCAGGCCGAGCGCATGTGCACTTCCTTCGCGCCCGACTCATACAGGAACTCGACCGTCTCGCGCAGCTGCGTGCCGCGCACGATCGAGTCGTCGACGAACAGCAGCTTTTTGCCCTCGATCAGCTCAGGCACCGGGATCTGCTTCATCTTGGCGACCTGATTGCGCACCTTCTGGTTGGCCGGCATGAACGAGCGCGGCCATGTCGGCGTATACTTGACGAACGGGCGGGCAAACGGCTTGCCGCACTCGTTGGCGTAGCCGATGGCATGCGGCACGCCGGAATCCGGCACGCCGGCGATGAAGTCCACATCTGCGGCAAGGCCGCGCTTCTTGTCGTCCCGCGCCATGATCGCGCCGTTGCGGTAGCGCATGACCTCGACGTTGACGCCCTCGTAGTTCGAGTTGGGGTAGCCGTAGTACGTCCACAGGAACGAGCAGATCTTCATCTCCTTGCCCGCGGGCGACAGCGTCTCGAAGCCGTCCGCCGTCACCTTGACGATCTCGCGGGGACCAAGCTCATAGGCGTCCGCATAGCCCAGCTTGTGATAGGCAAAGGACTCAAACGAGATGCAGCAGCCGGTTTCATTCTGGCCGACCAGCACCGGCAGGCGGCCGACCTTGTCGCGCGCGGCGATGATGCCGTCCGGGGTGAGCACGAGCAGCGTCAGCGAACCGTCGATCAGCTGCTGCGCGTGCAGGATGCCGGAAATGAGGTCGTCCTTCTGGTTGATAAGCGCCGCGGCCAGCTCGGTCGAGTTGACCTTGCCCGAGCTCATCGCCATGAACTGGTGACCGTGGTCAGAAAAATACTCGGAGACCAGCTGCTCGGCGTTGTTGATGATGCCGACCGTGGTCAGCGCGTACAGGCCGAGGTGCGAGCGCACCAGCAGCGGCTGCGGGTCGGTGTCGCTGATGCAGCCGATGCCGCTGCAGCCGGAAAAATCCGCCAAATCCTTTTCAAACTTGGTGCGGAACGGGGTGTTTTCGATGCTGTGGATCTGGCGCTGGAAGCCGCGCTCCTTGTCATACATGATCATGCCGCCGCGGCGGGTGCCCAGATGCGAGTGGTAGTCCACGCCGAAGAAAATATCCAGCGCGCAGTCCTCCTTGGAGACTACGCCGAAAAATCCTCCCATTTGTTACTCCTTGTCTTGCTGCCCGGCGGCCTTTCCGTCGTCGAGCGGGATTTCGTTTTCAAACATGTTCTTTTCCGCCTGCTCGGGCACCGGGATGGGGTACTCGCCCGAGAAGCAGGCGTCGCAAAAGCCCAGACGGCAGCCCCGCGCGATCTTGCGCGCGGCCTCGAGCGACAGGAAGCCGAGGCTGTCCACGCCGACGATCTGGCGCATCTGCTCGACCGTGCGGCCGTGCGCCAGCAGCTGGCTGCGCTCCGGGATGTCCGTGCCGAAGAAGCAGGGGTGCCGGAACGGCGGCGCGGAAATGCGCATGTGCACCTCGGCTGCGCCCGCGTCGCGCAGCAGCTTTACCAGCCGCGCGCAGGTCGTGCCGCGCACGATCGAGTCGTCGACCATAATGACGCGCTTGCCCTCGACTGCGGTGCGCAGGGCGTTGAGCTTTAAGCGCACCGAGCGCTCGCGCTTGTCCTGCCCCGGCTGGATGAAGGTGCGCGCGATATAGCGATTTTTGATGAGCCCCACGCCATACGGGATGCCGGAAAACTTGGCGTAGCCGATGGCGGCGGGGATGCCCGAATCGGGCACGCCGATCACCACATCCGCGCCGACCGGGTGCTCGATCGACAGGTACTTGCCGGCCTCCTGCCGGGCAAGCTCGACGCTTGCACCGTCGATCACCGAGTCCGGGCGGGCGAAATAGATATACTCAAAGACGCAGGCCGCGGTCTTGCACTGCACGCCGCAGTGCAGCGAGCGCAGCGCACCGTTTTCGACCACGCAGATCTCGCCCGGCGCAACGTCGCGGACAAACCGCGCGCCCAGCGCGTCGAGCGCGCAGGTCTCGGACGCGAAGACATACGCCCCGTCCAGCAGGCCGATGCACAGCGGGCGGAAGCCGTGCGGGTCACGCGCGGCAATCAGCTTGCGCGGGCTCATCACGACGAGCGAATACGCGCCCTCGATGACGCCCATGGTGTTTTTGACGGCTTCCTCAATGCTGCCGCACTTGAGCCGTTCGCCCACAATGGTGTACACCAACACCTCGGTGTCGTTGGACGAGCGGAAGATGCCGCCCGCCAGCTCGATGCGGCGGCGCAGCGCGCCCGCGTTGACCAGATTGCCGTTGTGCGCGACGGCAAGGTTGCCCTTGACGTGCGTAATCGCAATCGGCTGCGCGTTTTCGCGCGACTGCTTGCCGGTCGTCGAGTAGCGGACATGGCCGACCGCCATCGAGCCGGGCAGGCCGTCGAGCACGTCCTGCGTGAATACCTGGCTGACCAGGCCGACGTCCTTGTGGCAGCGGATGACGCCGCGGTGGTTGACCGCGATACCCGCCGCCTCCTGCCCGCGGTGCTGCAGGGCGAACAGCGCGACGTAGGCCTCGTGCGCGGCCGCGATGTCCTTTCCCGGCGGGGCGGCGATGCCGAACACGCCGCACTCCTCGTGCACCTTGTCAAACGGGGTTTTGCTTTGCCTGAGAATACGATATTTCATGGATTTGCTGTTTTACGGGGCTTACTTGCCCATCACACGCTTCATGATCTCCTGATAGGCTTCCTCGACGCCGCCCATATCGCGGCGGAAGCGGTCCTTGTCGAGCTTTTCGCCGGTGTCCTTATCCCACAGGCGGCAGGTGTCCGGGCTGATCTCGTCGGCCAGCACGATCGTGCCGTCCGCCGTCTTGCCGAACTCGAGCTTGAAGTCGACGAGGGTGACGTTCAGCGTATCGAAATACTGCTTCATCACCTCGTTGACCTTGAACGCCATGGACTTGATCTGCTCGATCTCCTCGCGGGTCGCGAGCTTGAGCGCAATGGCGTGATAGGCGTTCATGAGCGGGTCGCCCAGTTCGTCGTTTTTGTAGGAGAATTCGATGGTCGGCTCGTCGAACACGATGCCCTCGTTAACGCCGAAGCGCTTGGCGAACGAACCGGCCGAAATATTGCGGATGATAACCTCGAGCGGTACGATGGAAACCTTCTTGACCACGGTCTCGCGGTCGGAAAGCTGCTCGACGAAATGCGTCGGCACGCCCTGCTGCTCGAGCAGCTGGAACATGTGGTTGCTCATGACGTTATTGATGACGCCCTTGCCCGCGATCGTGCCCTTCTTTTCGCCGTTAAAGGCGGTCGCGTCGTCCTTATAATCGACGATAACGAGGTTAGCGTCGTCGGTCGCAAAAACCTTCTTGGCCTTGCCTTCGTAGAGCTGTTCTTTCTTTTCCATGTCCATACTCCTCCATTTTTATGATTTCGTTTGAAACCACGGTTTCAAACGAGGGGAAACGCCGCGCTGCGCCCAAAGCGCTTTGTCTGACGCGCGCAGCGCGCATCCAACAGAACATTGCGGCATGCCGCAATGTTCATAAAAACCCGCGACATGCGCGTGGGTTTTTATACCAGTGCTGCGAAAAGTTTCGCTTTGCGGAACTTTTTGCAGCCCCGGACTTGTCCGCGCGACGCGCGGCACGTCCGAAATTCGATAGAAAATGTATTTTCTATCGAGTTTACGCAAACTGCGCGCGCACCTTCTCGTCCTTGGCGACGACCTCGTCGGCCATGCCTGCCTTGAACGCGGCCAGCTTGTCCGCGAGCGCATCGTCCGACAGCGCGATCATCTGCGCCGCGAGGATGGCGGCGTTGTCCGCGCCGTCGATCGCGACCGTCGCCACCGGAATGCCCTTGGGCATCTGCACGATGGACAGCAGGCTGTCCATGCCGCCCATGACGCTCGTACCCATCGGCACGCCGATGACCGGCAGCGTGGTGTACGCCGCAAGCACGCCGCCCAGATGCGCCGCCTTGCCCGCCGCCGCGATGATAACGCCGAAGCCGTCCGCCTTGGCGTTCTTGGCCAGCTGCTCGGCCACCGCAGGCGTGCGGTGCGCCGAGCAGATGCGCACCTCAGTCGGGATATCAAAGGATTTCAGGCGGTCGACGCACTTTTCCATCACCTTCAGGTCGCTGTCCGAGCCCATGACGACCAGCACTTTTTTCATCTGCAATTCCTCCTCAAAAACAAATGAGGACACGGGTATACCCGTGTCCTATATGCGTCAATTTGCTGCACCGATGCCCGAAACCATGCACGAGTGCCCGGGCATTTCAAAAAGGCTGCGGGTAGACTGGGGCGTCTGCTTCAAAAACACGCTGCCAAACATACGCGCACCTCTTTCCTCGAACCATCGGTGAAGATACACTATTATTTTATCCAATCCGCCCGCGCAATGCAAGCATTTTACCTTGTTTTTTCGTCTTTCGTGCAAATGCCCAAAGATATCCGCCCGCCGCGTCAGCTTTCGTGCAGAACGCCCTTTGCATATAAAACGGCCTCCATCTGGCGCACGCGCTCGGTCCACGAGCACTGTTCGCCGTAGGCAAGGCGCTTTTCGACCTTGTCCGGCGCATTTTCCGCCGCGGCCGCGTCGCACAGCGAAAGGAATTCGTCCGCGTCGTACGCGATGTAGACGACGTCCTTGAAGTCCTCGACCTGCAGCGGCTCGCGGGTCGACACGACCGGCTTGCCGGTCGCGAGGTATTCATAGAACTTGAGCGGCGACACGTCCTTGCTCAGCGCGCCCGCGCGGAACACATTGAGGCACACGTCCATCTGCGCGAGGTACGCGGGCAGCTCGGGCTGCGGCACCAGACCGTGGAACACGATGTTGGGGTACTTGTGCAGGTGCGTCAGGTCGACGCCGGGCAGCGTGCGCCCGATGAGGAAAACGGTCGCGTCCGGCCGCGCCTGCGCCAGTTTTTCGACCAGCGCGTAGTCGATGCACTCCTGCAGCATGCCGACAAAGCCATAGACCGGGTGCTTGAGGTCTTTCATATCGTCCGGGCAGGGCAGCTTGCCCTTTTCGGTCTGCACGCGCGAGAAGATCTCGTACGCCGCGCCGTTCGGGATCATTTTGGTCGTCGGGTTGACCTGTTCGAGCGTCTCGGCCAGCCCGACCGCGGTCGCAAACACCTGGTCGGCGGGCTTTGCGAGGTCGCGCTCCATCTGGTCGACGACCGCCGGGTTGATGTGCCCCTTGTAAGCCGAGTGGCGGTCGACGCAGTCGTACACCAGCGCGCGGTGCGGGATATGCCCCACAATGTCGCACGAGGACGGCGAGTAGCACCACAGCACCGTTTCGTCCCCGAAGCCGTGCGCGCGCATCTTTTTGCGCACGAAGGCCGCCTGCCGCTTCTGGTTGATTTTATTCACCCAGCGGAACTTGTTGAAAAACGGCAGCACGGGCGGCAGCGCGTACACCGTGATATTCTCGTGCCCCTCGACTTTTTCGCCCGGCTGCTTGTATTTATTGATGTAGGCCGACGCCTTTTTGTCCTTGAGCGGCGCGATCAGCGACACCGGCGGGTCGAAGTACAGCACCTCGCTGTTTCGCAGGCGGCTCATCACGTTCTGCTTGCGGGTGGGCAGCGGGTGGTAGTTGGTCGTCGACAGGCATACCACATGGTTTTTCATTTCATTCTCCGTCCTTTTCGTTTGCAAGTCCGAGTAAGATGGCCGCGCCGCGCACATTTTCGTGCTCGCGCTCGCGCAGCATCTGGGCGGTACGGCGCACCTCGCCGTCGAGCGCGCCCGAGACGCATTCGTCGATCAGACGGCACAGCTCGTCCGCCCGCGCGGTGCGCAATTGCAGGCAGGTGCGGCTGCCGATGTATTTGAGGAAGCCGTCGACCTTGATATCATAGCTCAGCCCGACGACCGGCACGCCCTGCCCCGCCGAGAACATCAGCGAGTGCAGCCGGATGCCGACCACGGTTTTCATGCGCGCAAGGATGCCGATGGTCACCCCCATCGGCTGGCGCGTGCGCACCGCGTGCCACGGGCAGTGCAGCATGCTGCCCACCCGCTCGGCGGGCGTCAGGTCGCTCGGGAACTCGATGGGCACGAACACGGGCGTCAGGCCGTGCTTCTCGTAGGCGTAATTTGCCGCCGCCGCGATGGCGGGCAGCGCCGCGTCCAGCCCCTTCCAGTGGCGCAGGCCGAAGCCGATGTAGCGGCCGTCCGGGTCGATGCCGCTCTGCTCCATCGCCAGCGACACCACCTCGGCCGGGGCGGCGTCGAGGATGATAGTCGGGTCGGCGGACACGCGGATATCCGGCCGGGTCACGCCCATCGCGGCCAGCTCGGCGCGCGAGTTGTCGTCGCGCAGCGTGATGCGGTCGACCGAGCGGTCGATCGTCTTGGCCGCCATCTTGCGGTTGCCCGCGCGGTTGATCGGCCCGATGCCGCAGCCGTACATCATCACCTTGCAGCCGCGCTTTTTGGCCGCGCGCAGCGTGTAGCAATAGTACCACAGCGACCGGGTCGAGGTCACGTCCTGCATCAGCGAGCCGCCGCCGTTGATATAGAGCGCGGCCTTGCGGAACTTGCGCAGCACGGAAAAGATATTAAAGGTATAGACCGCGCCCGTGCGGTAGGTCAGGCGCGTCTCCTGCGGGCGACGGGACATGACGCAGATCGTGCGCTCCGGGTCGAGCGCGCGCATCTCCTGCACGATGGCCTCCAGAATCGCGTCGTCGCCCGCGTTGCCGCGGCCGTATGCGCCGCAGATGACAATGCTCTCGCGCTCGTCCTTCGGGCGGTGGAAGCGCGCGAGCAGGTGGCGGTAGTTGGCCTCCTGCCGCTCGCACATCTTGTCCTTGGAAAAGTCACGCGACGCCTTTTCATACAGCGCCTGCGCAAAGCGCTCGCGCAGCGCGGCGTCGTTGGCCAGCCGCACCATGTATTCGCCCAGCTTTTTGTCGTCCCCGACTGGGAAGATATAGCCGTTTTCGCCCGTGTCGATCAGCTCGGGCATGCCGCCGACGTCCGAGCAGATGGTCGCGCAGCCCGCGCAGATGCCCTCCAGGATGGAATACGGGAAGGTTTCAGACACCGAGGACAAAAGGTTAATATCCATCGCGCGAAAAAACGGCTCGATGGGCGACACCCAGCCGCAGAAGGTCACGCGGTCGGCAACGCCCAGCTGTGCGGCGAGCTTGCGGAGCATGTCCTCATCCTCACCCTCGCCCGCGATGAACAGCCGCAGCTGCGGTGCGCTTGCCAGCGCGCCCGCGAACGCGCGCACGGTGGTGGCAATGTCCTTGACTGCGGTCAGGCGCGCGGCGATGCCGCACAGCACGTCGCCCTCGCCGATCTCTGCGCCGTAGTTGTCCTTCAGGTACTGCGCGCGGTCGAAATCGCCCTCGGGGCGGTGGAAGTCCATGCCGTTGTAGATTTTGACGATGCGCTCGGGGTCGAAGCCGCGCTCGATCAGCGTGCGCGCCATGCGGTCGGCCACCGGCTGGTAGAAGTCGAGGAAGCGCAGCGCGACCGCGTTGGCCGCGCCGAACGTGTGCTGCTTGAGCGGGTTGCCGAGGTAGTCGAGCTTATAGTCCGAGTGGACGGTCGTCAGCACGGGCACGCGGCGCGACCGGCGCACCATCGCGCCCATCAGGTTGGCGCGGCCGCCGTGGCAGTGGATGATATCCGGCCGGAACTGGTCGACCAGGTCGCGCATCGCTCGCGCCGCGCGGAACGGGTTGTGCCGCTCGATGACGCGCACGTCGATGCCGCGCTCGAGCGCCTCGTCCGCAAACGGGCCTGCGCGGAACGAGACCAGCATGACCTCGTTGCGCCGGGCCAGCCCGGTCACCATATTCATAATGTGGGTCTTGGCGCCGCCGACGTCGCCGCCGCCCATCACATGCATCACGCGCAAGGCAAAAACCTCCTAAGGGCATTTTTCACAGGTACAGACAGTATACCACGAACCGCCTGCAAATGCAAAACCGAAGTGCGGTTGTTTGCAAACCGTCATTTGTGTTTGTACAAAAACCATGCTATACTATACCCATCAGACCGAAAGCGAGGGTTTTCCTTTGTCTTCCAAAAACACCATGACGCGCGACGCGATGCTGTTCCTGCCGGCCAAGGTGGTCGAAGGGGTGCTGATCATCGCGTGCACGTCGCTGTACACCCACCTGTTCTACGAATCGACGGTCGGCACGTTCAACTTCATCAACTTCAACGTGCAGATCGCCTACCTCATCCTCGCCGGGTGGATGGCAAACGCCGCTTCACGCTATGTCGGCGAGGAATTCCACAAGGACGGGGGGCGCGGCCTGTTCTCCACCGTCTCGACCGTCTACCTTATCATCTGCGCGGCGGTCGCCGTGTTCTGCTGCGGCGCGGCTGTTTTGCTGCGCGACCCGCTGTACCTGGGCTTTATGACCATGTTTTTCAGCTACACGGTCTTCCAGATCTTAAATTCCGCGCTCATCCAGCTCGGCCGCATGCGCGCGTCGATCACGCTGAGCCTGACCTCGGCCGTGCTCAAGCTGGCCGTCGCCTACGGGCTGGTGTTCGGCCTGCGCAACCCGGCCTCGCCCTTTCCCGCCATCTGCGCCAACACCGTGGCCGACGGCGTGGCAGGCGTCGGCGCGGTGGTCGCGCTCGGCCTGCCGCAGCTCGCGCGGCTGCGCTGGTTCTCGCGCGAGCTGTTCGGCAAGTTCCTGCGCTTCGGCGTGCCGCTGATGGGCGTGTCCATCTCGGTGACGCTGCTCAACCAGATCGACAAGTATCTGGTCGTCGGCTTTTTTGACATGGACGTGTACGGCATCTACTCGTCCAACAACTCGATCGCGTCCGGCCTGTTCACCATGATCTCGGTCGGCATCATGCGCGGCGTATACCCGGCGGTGCTACGCGCGTGGCGCGACGGCGGCAGGGATGCCGCAAAGCCGCTGCTCAACCAGGGCGTGCGGCTGTACCTGCTGATCGCGGTGCCTGCGGTCGCGGGATTGTCCGCGGTGGCGCTGCCCATGTCGCGCGTGCTGTTCGCCGAGGGGTATGACGTGGGCGCGCCGGTCATCGCATACACCGCGCTCGCCATGCTGTTCATGGGGCTGACCGAGTACGCCAACAAGGCGTACGAGCTCGAGCAGTCGACCATCCACGTTTTGCAGAACAGCGCGGCGGCGGCGGTCATCAAGGTCGTGTCGAGCGTCGTGCTGCTGCAGGCGGTCGGCTTCACCGGCGGCGCGATGGGTTCGGTGGTGGCGTTTGCGTCCTACTTCATCATCACCTGCGTGCGCGTGCGCCGGCGGTTCCTGTTCCGCGTGCCGGCCAAAAATTTGGTGCGCATCGTCGGCAGCGCGGCGCTGTGCGGCGCCGCGGCCGGCGCCTGCATGCTGCTGCCTGTGGGCAGCCTGCTGCAGCTGGTGTGCGCCGTGCCCGCCGGCGCGGTCACCTACGCCGCGTGCATCGTGCTCAGCGGCGAGGGGCGCGGCGAAATGCAGGCAATCCTGCACAAACTTCGCCGGTAAGCGGATTTTTCCCTCCGGAAACCTTGTGTAACCGCCAAAGCGGTGGTATAATACTGAACTATATGAAATGCTGAAATAGAGAGGCGTTAAAGAGTATGGAAATGATTCACGAAGCGGCGCAGTACGTCGATACCGTCAAGCGCGTATGCGGTGCGGTCGGCGGCGAGGTCACCTTCCGCGGCACGGTGCACCGCGTGCGCGATATGTCCGATTTTGCGTTTGTGATTATGCGCGTCGAGCGCGGCCTGATCCAGTGCACCTTCCAGGGGGACGAGATCGGCGGCATCCAGCGCGGCGAGATCAAGGACGCAATGGTGCTCGAAGTCACCGGCAAGGTGCACGAGGAGCCGCGCGCCGAGCACGGCGTCGAGGTCGTGCTGAGCGCGGTCAGCGTGCTCGGCCGCCCGTATGACAAGCTGCCCGTGCCGCTGGGCAAGAAGTATATGGGCCTGTCGCTCGACGTCGACCTGCCGCTGCGGCCGGTCACGCTGCGCCACCCGATCAAGCAGGCGGTATTCCGCGTGCAGGGCGCAATCGCGGACGGCTTTGCGCAGTATATGCAGTCGCAGGGCTTCACCCACATCCACACCCCCAAGATCGTTGTCGCGGGCGCGGAGGGCGGCGCCAACCTGTTCAAGCTCGACTACTTCGGCAACCCGGCCTACCTTGCGCAGTCGCCGCAGTTCCACAAGCAGTACCTCGCGGGCGCGTTCGGCCGCGTGTTTGAGATCGGCAGCGTGTACCGCGCCGAGCGCCACAACACCTCGCGCCACTTAAATGAATATATCGGCCTCGACTTCGAGATGGCCTACATCGACTCGATGTACGACGTCATGGCGATGGAGACCGGCATGCTGAAATCCGTCATGGCCTACGTCAAGGAGCACTGCGCCGAGGAGATCGCGCTGCTGAAAGCCGACATCCCGGAGATCACCGAGATCCCGACCATCCGCTTCCATGAGGCCAAGCAGATCATGGAGGAGAAGTACAGCCACAAGTCCAAAAACCGCTACGACCTCAACCCAGACGAGGAAGTGCTGCTCTGCCAGTGGGCCAAGGAAGAACACGGCAGCGACTTTGTGTTCGTCACCCACTTCCCGTCGGCCAAGCGCCCGTTCTACGCGATGGACGACCCGGAGGACCCCAAGCTCGCGCTGTCGTTCGACCTGCTGTTCCGCGGCCTCGAGATCACGACCGGCGGCCAGCGCATCCACGACTACCAGCAGCAGATGGACAAGCTGGAAGCCCGCAAGATGAACGCCGAGCTGTTCGAGTCGTTCACCATGCTGCACAAGTACGGTATGCCGCCGCACGGCGGTCTGGGCATCGGTCTGGAGCGCCTGACCATGCAGCTGCTGAGGCTGAACAACGTGCGCGACGCATCCATGTTCCCGCGCGACATGAACCGCCTCGAGCCGTAACCCCACAAATACCCAGCGCCGGACGACATCCGTCCGGCGCTTTTTGCCGCCGTCACAGCCGCATCCTTTGCCGTTTTGTTGCCAAACCGTGGTAGGATAAGAACAGGGAAAAGGTGGGATATCCATGCTGCAAATTCTGATTGTTGAAGACGAGAAACCGATCGCCGCGCTCATCCGGCAGGCGCTGACGCACGACGGCTTTGCCTGCACCTGTGCCGAGGACGGCTTGCAGGCCGCCGACCTGCTCGAGCGCAACCGCTACGACCTGATCCTGCTCGACGTCATGCTGCCCGGATTGGACGGGTTCGAGCTGATGCCCTATATCCGGCCGCTCGAGATCCCGGTCATCTTTATCACGGCCAAGGACGCGGTGGCCGACCGCGTCAGGGGCCTGCAGCTCGGCGCGGAGGACTATATCGTCAAGCCCTTTGCGCTGCCCGAGCTGCGGGCGCGCGTCGATGTTGTGCTGCGGCGCTACCGCAAGACCGATATGGTGCTGCACGTCGGCGACCTGACGATCGACACAGCTGCCATGCAGGTGCGCCGGGGCGAAACCGAGATCGCGCTGACGCGCACCGAATACAACCTGCTGCTGCTCTTTGCGCGCAACCCGCGCCGCGCGCTGTTCCGCGAAACGATCTACGAGCAGGTCTGGGGCGGGGAATATCCTTATGGCAGCAAGGCGGTCGATATCCAGGTGCAGCACCTGCGCAAAAAACTCGGCTGGGACAAGGAGCTGCAGGCGGTCAACCGCGTGGGCTACCGGCTGGAGGTCGACCCATGAAATTCCGGGTCAAGATGACGCTGTGCATGCTCGGGCTGCTGTCGCTGCTGTTCGGGCTGGGCGGCACGCTGCTGATCACGACCTCGTTTGCCAATTCGGTCGAGCGGGAGCGCGACCGCGCGTTCAGCGCGTACCAGACCAGCCTGCACCTGCTGCAGTTCGCGCAGCAGGGCAGCACGGACGAGCTGCCCGACCTGCTCGGGCAGATGTACGGCCAGAACGCGGTATCGGGCGCGTGGCTCCGGCTGTTTTCCACACAGCAGACCGCGTATGCCAGCGGGGACATGATTGCATCGGCGCCGCAGCCCGACCCGCTGCCCGAGACCGGACAATGCCAGGCGCAGTTCTGGCAGGGCACGGACGGGCGACAGTACCTGCTGCTGTCCGGCCGCGTGACCGACGGGGATGAACCGCTGTTTTTGCAAGTCGCTTACGACATCTCCGGCGTGTACGAGACGCGCCGTTTCCAGCTGACCGTGTTTGCGCGGGTGTTCGGCGCGGCGGTGCTGCTGTGCGCGCTGTTCGCCTATACGCTGTCCCGCCTGCTGACCGGGCCGATCGAGGGGCTGTCGCGCGCGTCGCGCGCGATCGCCTCCGGGCAGTATGCCAGCCGCGTGCATATCCGGTCAAAGGACGAGGTCGGGCAGGTCGCGGACGACTTCAACCGCATGGCGGCGGCGATGGAGCGGAATGTGGAAGAATTGCAGCAGTCGGTCGAGCGGCAGGAGCGCTTTGTCGGCAGCTTTGCGCACGAGCTGAAAACCCCGATGACCTCGCTGGTCGGCTATGCCGAGATGCTGTGCAACGAGGAGATGGACAAAACCGAGCGCGCTGAAGCCGCGCGGTACATCTTCTCCGCGTCCAAGCGGCTGGAAACGCTGTCGCGCAAGCTGTTGCAGTTGTTGGTCGTGCAGAACGATCCGCTGCCGCTCGTGCCGGCCGAGCCGCGCGCGCTGCTGACCGATCTGGTCGGCGAGCTGCGGCCGGTTTACGCGCCGGTACGGCTGGCTGTGCGGGGCGAAGGGGGCGTGTGCCTGCTCGAGCCCGACCTGTTCCGCTCGCTCATGCTCAACCTGCTCGACAACGCGCGCAAGGCGCTGGACGGGGACGGCGTCATCGGCATTTCGCAGACCATGCTGCCCGACGGCTGCCGCATCGAGGTGCGCGACAACGGCCGGGGTATCCCGCCCGCAGCGCTCGACCAGCTGACGCAGCCCTTTTTCCGCGTCGACAAGGCGCGCTCGCGCAAGGCGGGCGGCGCGGGACTGGGGCTGGCGCTGTGCCGCGAGATCGTGCAGCTGCATCACGGCACGCTGCACTTTGCCAGCACGGTCGGGCAAGGCACATGCGTGACCATCGAGCTGAAGGGGGGACGGCCATGCGGCACGGATTGAAACAGGGAGCGGCGGTGTTGATCGCGGCGGCGCTCGTCGCGGGCGGCGCGCTGCTGCCGGGCGCGGCGTCCGCCCTGCAGGATCGGTGGCTCGCCGCGCAGACCGACACGCGGGAGATCGCGCAGCCGCAGGCCGCCGCGCAGCCCTCGTCCATCCTGACGACGCTTGCCATCCTGTCGGACAACAACGACGGCGTGTTGCTGCGGCAGGGCAAGGAGCTGACATGGGAGCAGGCGCTTGCGGCGGCGAACGACGCGCTGCAAGCGCTGACCGCGCACGACCTGCTGCCGCCGCTCGACGGGCCGGACGAAAAAGCAAATGTGCGGCCGGTGCTGGCCGTGTCCGAAACCGGTGGGGTTTCCTCCGCAATCGTCTGGCAGATCAGCTGGTTTACGGCAGGCGAGCAGTCCTGCATGATGCAGATCGACGACGCGACGGGCAAGCTCGCGGGCGTGCAGATCTATAACCTGCCGAAAGGGTCGACCATGCCGGCGCCCGACCCGGAAGACCGGGCGCTGACAGCCGAGAAATGCTGGGTGAACTTTATGCGGGAGTATTACGACGAGGATGATCTCACCCTGCGCGGGGACGACTATGGCTTTTGGGGGGTGGAGCTGCCCGAACTGTGGCCGGATGTGCGCTGGGTGATCTATCTGTCGGTTTCCAACACGTCGGTGGATTTCAATTATCCTTGCCGTTTCTATGTCGGCTCGATGCCGTATTGAGTAAGCACCTCGCTACAATGGAGACAATCCCATTGCAGCGAGGTGCTTTTTATGATTTGTCAAACGAGACGGTATTACGGCGGCCGCCGACGGCGCGTCCGTCGGACGCGCCGGCTGTTCCTTGTCCTGCTGTCGGCGGCGTTGCTGCTGTTGCTTATAACGGTTCTGATGCGCTGGCTGGCCGCGCCGCCCGCCCTTGCGGTCATCGAGCCGGTGGGGCTGTCCGCGCAATCGGAGGCAGACGCAGTGGGCGCGTCTGATGCGGGGCAGGACTGGCAGCTGATTTTGGTCAACGCGCAGCACGCGCTGCCGGACGATTTTTCGGTCGAGCTGGCCGACGTCGGCAGCGGCCACAGCGTAGACGCGCGGATTGCATCCGCCTTGCAGGTCATGCTGGACGACTGCCGCGCGGCCGGGCTGGAACCGCTGATCTGTTCGTCCTACCGCACGCAACAGATCCAGCAGAGCCTGTTTGACGACAAGGTACAGCGGCTGATCGCCGAGGGCTACGCGCCCGACGCGGCACAGGCCAAGGCGGGAACGGTCGTCGCCGTGCCGGGTACGAGCGAGCATCAGACCGGCCTTGCGGTCGATCTGGTCGACGCGGGCAACCAGAATCTGGACGAGACGCAGGAACAGACCCCGGTGCAGCAGTGGCTGCTTGCGCACAGCTGGGAATACGGCTTTGTGCTGCGCTACCCGAACGACAAAAGCAGCGTGACCGGCATCATTTACGAGCCGTGGCACTACCGCTATGTCGGCAAGGACGCCGCGCGGGACATGCACGAGGGCGGGCTGTGTCTGGAGGAGTACCTGCAAGCGGACGGCGCTTTGGCGGCGTAGCCCCCGCAAGCCGCCGCCGGAAGCGGACGCCCCGCCGCGCAAAAAGGGCTTCCCAGCGATGGCATTTGCTGATATACTGGAAGTAAGACAGCGAAAGGCGGTGCGTGCGATGAAAAAGGATGATTATGGTTTTTACGGCAAAGGGCTGGACGGCTATATCCACTACCGGCAGGCGTTTGACCAGACACAGCGCGTGCCCGACGCGGACAACGCGCCGCAGCGCGGCCGCGCCGTCCCCCCTGTCCCGCCGCGCCCGGCGCGGCCTGTCCGGCGCGCACGGCGCACGGGCGTGATCTCCGGCGGCTCCCTGCTGCTGATCTGCGCCGTCTGCCTGACGGCCATCGCGCTGCTGTCGCAGTGCGCCTGACCCGGAACGCTAAAGGCCCCCGCTCCGAAGATCGGGGGCCTTTGTTATGTCGCTTACGGACAGGTCTTACTTCTTCAGCACGACCTCGCCGCCCAGACCGGTGTGCGCGGTGATGTACTCGCGGCCCATCTTGGCGTACTCGTACGGGTTGGCCTTCGCCGGGTCCTGCTCGGCCTCGACCATGATCCAGCCGGTGTAGCCCGCCTTGTCGAGCAGGTCGAACACCTTGTCGAACTCGACGCAGCCGTC
>NZ_CALWUN010000045.1 GCF_944384735.1 uncultured Agathobaculum sp.
TTTTTGACCACTTTTGATAAAGTTTAGCGCTTGCTGAACTGCGGCGCGCGACGGGCAGCCTTGAGGCCGTATTTCTTGCGTTCCTTCATACGCGGGTCGCGGGTCAAGTAACCGGCCGCCTTGAGCGCGGGACGGTACTGCTCGGAGTCCGCCTGCAGCAGTGCGCGGGCGATGCCGTGACGGATCGCGCCGGCCTGGCCGGTGAAGCCGCCGCCAGCGACGGTGCATTCCACGTCGAACTTGCCGGCCGTGCTGGTCGCTTCGAACGGCTGACGGCAGACCATCTTCAAGGTCTCCAGACCGAAGTAGTTGTCGATCGAACGGTTGTTAATCTTGATCTCACCGGTGCCGCCCGGGAACAGACGAACGCGGGCAACGGAGGACTTTCTTCTGCCGGTGCCGTAGAAATAAGCCTTCTTAGGTGTATACATCAGTTAGTTCCTCCCTTACTTATCCCAAACTTCGGGCTTCTGCGCCTGATGGTTGTGGTTCTCGCCCGCAAAGACCTTCAGACGGGTCGCGGACTGGCGGCCGATCGAGTTCTTCGGCAGCATGCCCTTGACGGCCAGCTGCATCGCGAACTCCGGCTTGTCGTTCATCAGGGTCTTGTACTGGACTTCCTTCAGGCCGCCGACCCAGCCGGTGTGGTGGCGGTAGTACTTCTGGGTGAGCTTCTTGCCGGTCAGGACCGCCTTGTCCGCGTTGATGACGATGACGAAATCGCCGCAGTCAACGTGCGGGGTGAACTCGGCCTTGTGCTTGCCGCGCAGCAGCATGGCGGCGGTAGCGGCAGTGCGGCCAAGCGGCTTGCCCGCGGCGTCCAGCACATACCACTTACGCTCGACAGTCTCTGCCTTAGCCATAAAAGTAGACATGTTTTCTTCCTCCGTTTATTCTATCAAAAATTTATTTTGACAACATTTTCATGCGCTCCAAGCGAGCATATCTATTAAAACACATCGTTTTGGGCAAGTCAAGCGGAAAATTCAAAAATTATGCGTGATACAGTCCATTCTCCTTTATTCTCGCTCATACTCTCGCATACTCCCTGGTTCTCGCTTTGCAATTCACTTTTTATGATTGCGCTGCGGGGCGTTTTCTGCTATAAATGAAGGATACCTGCCCCGAATCCATAGAAAAACGGAGAACCGACCATGCAAAAAATGCTTTCTTATGTCCGCCGCGCGGTGGACCACTACCATATGATCAAGGACGGCGACCGCATCGCGGTCGGCGTGTCCGGCGGCAAGGACTCGCTCGCGCTGTTGGTTGCGCTGGCAAAGCTGCGCGCCTTTTACCCGAAAAAGTTCGAGGTCATCGCCATCACGCTCGAAATGGGCTACGAGGGGATGGATTTTGCGCCCGTGCAGGCATTGTGCGACGAACTGGGCGTCGCATACATCCGCATCCCGACGCAGATCAAGCAGATCATCTTCGACGTGCGGCAGGAGGAGAACCCTTGCGCGTTGTGCGCAAAAATGCGCCGCGGCGCGCTGCACGAGGCCGCGCTCGCGGCGGGCTGCAAAAAGGTCGCGCTCGGCCACCACTTTGATGACGTGGTCGAGACCTATATGCTGTCTCTGTTCTACGAGGGGCGCATCTCGTGCTTCCAGCCGGTCACCTTTCTCGACCGGACGGGCATCACGCTCATCCGCCCGCTGCTGTATACGCCGGAATATTATGTCCGTTCGTTTGCCGCGCGGCATGCGCTGCCCATCGTGTACAACCCGTGTCCGGCCGATGGCAACACCAAGCGGCAGGAGATCAAGGACTTGCTCAAGCATCTGGAACAGACTATGCCCGGCCTGCGCGAGCGCGTGTTCGGTGCGATCCAGCGTTACCCGCTGAAGGGCTGGGCGCCCGACCGCACCCGCACTCGTTCAGCCAAGCGCGGGCAGGCGGAGTGACCGGTCGTCCGCCCCGCGCCCCGGCTCACAGCCGCACTTCGGGCAGCAGTGGGATGTCGGGCAGCTGTTCGAGCGTCGTCTGAGCCTGCCGCAGGCAGCGGCACACCTGCCCGATCTTTTCGGGCTGGCAGCGGAACAGCGGCACGGCCACGCTCAGCGCGGCGAACACCTTGCCGTCCCGCCGCAGGGGCACGGCCCAGCAGGCCAGCTGCGGCGTGGATTCCTCGCGTTCGGTTGCCAGCTCGCCCGCGCGGATCGCGTCCAGCTGGGCGAGCAGCAGCTCGGGGTTGGAGACGGTGTGCGGGGTCAGCCGCGGCAGACCGTCCGGATAGAGGCCGCGCACCTCGTCGTCGGTCAGGCCGCTGAGCAGCGCCTTGCCGATGGCGGTCGCGTTGGCGGGCAGGCGCTTGCCCACCCACGAGATCATGCGGATTGCCTGTGTGGAATCCTCCTTGGCCACATAGAGCACGTTGCCGTGGTCGAGGATGCCGCACTGGCAGGTTTCCTGACAGTCTGCTACCACATGCTTCATCACCTGCACCACCGGCGCCATACCGGGATCGGCGGCAAAAGCAGCGCTGAGTATGAGCGCGCCCGGCCCGATCGTGTACCGGCCGGAGCGGGCGTGCGGCTGTAGGTAGCGGCGCCGTTCCAGCGTATGCACAATGGGGAACAGGCTGCTTTTGGGCGCATCCAGCGACTGTGCCAGCTCGGTCAGCGTCATGCCATCCTCCGAAGCGCTCAAACGCTCCAGGATGTCCAGTACGCGGGCGGTCGCGCGATGCTGCTCCTGTGCCATGGTTATCGGCTCCTTTCTCTGCGGAAGTGCCGGCTGCACCGCGCCATGCGGTCGTGCGGTGCGGCAGATGGGGAAAATCTTCCGCTGGTGTGCTCCTATCATATCAAATTTATACCATTTTTGCAAGCCAAGCCTGCCCCTGTCCGGCAGAAACCGCATCGGGCAATGGGCGCTTTCCTTTTGTCCGGAAATGTGGTATGATAGCAAAAAAGCACGGGACGGCGTCGTCCCGTTTTCGGAGGGATTTTTGCATGATGCAACCCAATGCGCGGCCGCGCCGCGTGCTTGTGATCGACGGGCAGGGGGGCGGCATTGGCGGCCAGCTGGTGCGGCTGCTGCAGCCCGCGCTGCCTGCGGACTGTGAACTGCTGTGCGTGGGCACCAACGCGCTGGCGACGGGTGCCATGCTCAAGGCGGGCGCGGCGCGCGGCGCCACGGGCGAGAATGCCGTCGTGCTCAACGCCGCCCGCGCCGACCTGATTCTCGGGCCGATCGGCATTATCGCCGCCAACGGGATCATGGGCGAGGTTTCGCCCGCGATGGCGACGGCGATCTCGGGCGCGCCCGCACCTAAGGTACTCATCCCATCCTCGACCTGCGGCATCCGCGTGGCGGGCACTGAGGACTGCAAGCTGGACGAATACCTGCGCCGCGCGGTGCAGCAGGCTGTGCAGGTGCTCGGGTGAGCCGGGATTTTGCCGCCGTGCTGGCGGCGCACTGCGCGCGCTACCCGCTGATGCAGCCGCAGGACTGCGGCAAGCTGGCCTATCAGGCGGCGTGCGGCCCGGCGCACCTGCTGGCAAGCGGGGAGGACGAGGTGCAGGCGCAGCTGGCTGCCGAGTGGCAGGCCGTCCCGCCGGACGCCGCCCCGCCGGACAGCGAGCCGGTTGGCGGCGGGCTGGTGCGCTTTCCGCTGCGCGCAGGGCAGGGGACGCCGGAAGCCGTCCGGCTGCTCGCGCGTTTGCTTCGCGCGACCGCACGCAGCTGTTACGGCACGGCGCAGGACTTGGACGAAAATCTGGCCTGTCTGTCTGCGCTGCCCATGAAGGGCTTGACAGATTGGCTGACAGATTACCGCAGGCAGGGCTGTCCACCGGTCGGACACAGCGGCGCCTACCGCGCGGCCTACCGGCCGCATTACCGCCTGCTGCGGTATGACTATGCCTATTATTTCCCGCTGCTGCTCCAGTTGGAGCGGCTGGCGGAAGGGGATACGCCTGCCGTTGTCGCGGTCGACGGCTGCTGTGGCAGCGGCAAGACCTGGCTGGCCGCGCTCCTGCAGGAGATATTCCCGTGCCGGGTGTTCCACATGGATGATTTTTACCTGCCCATTGCGCGCCGCACGGCTGACTGGCAGGCCGTCCCGGCGGGCAATATGGACTTGGAGCGCCTGCGGCGCGAGGTGCTTGCGCCCGCGCGGGCAGGGGAGGGGGTTACGCTGCGCGCGTTCGACTGCCGCAGCCAGAGCCTGCGTCCGGCGCAGGCCGTGCCGCCCGCGCCGCTGACCATTATCGAGGGCAGCTACGCGCTGCACCCGTCGCTGACCGCGCTGTACGACCGTATGGTGTTCCTCACCTGCCCGGAGGACGAGCAGGCGCGCCGCCTGCGTGCGCGCGAGGGTGCGCATTATGCGGATTTTGAAGCGGTCTGGATGCCGCTCGAGCGGCAGTACCACCGCCTGTGCGGTGTGCCGGAGGACGCGGTGCGTTTTGATACCGGCGGCCTGTTGATGCCGCCGCCCGGCTTTTTCCCAAGTTGACACCGGCCGCCACGAAGGTGGCCTGCACGATACATTCCCACACAAACTTTGCCGCAGTCAGGAAGACTGCGCTCTTTCAGAAGAAAGAACCACGGAATTTCTTTGAAGGAGAGGAAAACCCATGAAGAACAATGTAAAAACCCTTGTGCTGTCCGCCATGTTTCTGGCGATCGGTCTGGTGCTGCCCTTTTTCACCGGGCAGATCCCGCAGATCGGTTCGATGCTGCTGCCCATGCACCTGCCGGTGTTCCTGTGCGGCCTGATCTGCGGCTGGCAGTACGGTGCGGCGGTCGGCTTTGTGCTGCCGCTGCTGCGCTACCTGCTGTTCGGCATGCCGCCGCTGCTGACTGCCATCGCCATGGCGTTCGAGCTGCTGACCTACGGCCTGCTGTCCGGCCTGCTGTATAGCCGCTCGCGCTGGCAGTGCATCATCGCGCTGTACCGCTCGCTGCTGATCGCGATGGTCGGCGGGCGCGTGGTCTGGGGCGTCGTGCGTGTGCTGATGACCGGCGTCGCGGGCGAGCCGTTCACTTGGCAGCTGTTCCTGTCGGGTGCGCTGCTGACGGCCATCCCCGGCATCATTTTGCAGCTGGTGTTCATCCCGGCGGTCATGGTCGCGCTCGACCGCACTGGTCTGGTGCGCTTCTCCCGTCCCAAAGCGGACGCGCCGGGGCAGGCAGGCTGAGCCGCGGAGAAAAAACGGGCGGGCGCCTTTCGGCAAGTTGCCGAAAGGCGCCCGCTTTGTTGTGCCTGCGTGACCGTCCTGCGGCGCGCAGTCAGGCTTTCTTTTTGGGACGCTTTTTGTACCGGTCCTCCTCGGAGAAGATGCAGCCGCAGTATTTCTGCATGTACAGCCCCAGCTCGCGCGCCTTGTCCTGCCCCTCACGGAAGCGGGGTGAGAAGTCGCGGTGCAGATACTGCACGCCGTATTTTTCCGCCGCCCGCTCGGCCACCTCGCGCATCAGCGCATGGTTCTGGTACGGGCTGACGAACAGCGTCGAGGTAAACTGGTCAAAGCCGTGCTCGGCCGCGTAGCGCGCGGTTTCGTCAAAGCGCAGCGTGTAGCAGAACGCGCAGCGGTGGTCGAAATCCGGGTAAACGCCCTCGATAAAGCGGCGCAGGCCGTATTCGTTTTCGATCTCGAGCTTGAGGCCGATGCTCTTGGCATACTCGACCAGCGTGTTCTTGCGCATCTTATACTCGGTAAACGGGTGGATATTCGGGTTGTACCAAAAGCCCACCGGCTCGATGCCCTCCTGCCGCAGCGTGTCGATGCAGGCGATCGAGCACGGCGCGCAGCAGATGTGCAGCAGCGTTTTCATCAAAAATCACTCTCCTGTTTTGTCTATTCTATCATATTTCCCCGCCCTTGCAAAGCCTGTCTGAAACCGCTATACTGATTTTATAGCGAACAGGGGGGAAACACATGAAGGAATACCAGACGCTGCTCGGCGCGGTCTGCATTGCGGCAGCTATCCTGATAGCAGGCATACTGCTTTCCAATGCGGTCCAGAATGCCGGGGTGTTCATCGGCTCGTGCACAAGCGGCATCGCGACCAGCATCAGCAGCGCGGGCGCGCAGGTGGAGAACGCCCTCGCCAGCGACGCCGCAGCAACAGCAACCAACCAATAAGGAGGGACGCAACCTATGAGGGATATCGCTTATTATAACGGCGCCATCGGCCCGATCGACGAAGTCAAGGCACCGATCACCGACCGCGGCTTCTATTTTGGCGACGGCGTGTACGATGCGGCAATGGTGCGCAACAAAAAGGTGTTCGCGCTGGACGACCACCTCGACCGCTTTTACAACAGTTTGAAACTGCTGCGCATCGACCCGCCGATGGAGCGCGGGCAGCTGGCGGATGTGTTGAACGATCTGGTCAGCCGTCTGGACTCGGACGCGCCGCACATGCTCTACTGGCAGTCGACGCGCGCCGTCGCGCACCGCAAGCATGCCTTCCCGGCGGGCGGCAAGGCGAGCCTGATGGCCTTTGCCGAGCCGTGCGCGCTCGACCGGCAGAACCGGCCTTACCGGCTGATCACGGTCGAGGACACGCGCTTTTTGCACTGCAATATCAAAACGCTCAACCTGATCCCCAACTGCATGGCGATGCAGCGCGCGGTCGAGGCGGACTGCGACGAGGTCGTGTTCCACCGCGGCGACCGCGTGACCGAGGGCGCGCATTCCGGCCTTTCCATCCTGCGGGACGGCGTGTTCTGCACGCCCCCGGCAGACGAGCTGATCCTGCCCAGCATCACGCGCAAGCACTTTCTCGAGTTGTGCGGCAGGCTGGGCGTGCCGACGCGCATCGCGCCGTTCACGGTGGGCGAGCTGCTGGAAGCAGACGAAATTATGATCCTGTCCACCGGTTCGCACTGCATCGGGGTCAGCCATGTGGACGGTAAGCCGGTCGGCGGCAAGGACGCCGCGCTGCTGGACCGGCTGCAAAAGGCCTATCAGGAATGGTTTATGCGGGAGACGGACAGATAAGGAAAGGACTTTGCCATGCCATCTGTACTCATTATTGGCGGTGGCCCGGCCGGGCTGAGCGCCGCCATTTACACCGTGCGCGCCGGATTGCAGACCACGGTCGTCTACAAGGACGGCGGCGCGTTGGAAAAAACGAATAAGATCGAAAATTATTTCGGCTTTGCCGACGTCATCACCGGCCCGGGGCTGCTGGCGCTCGGCCGCGCGCAGGCGCTGCGGTTAGGTGCGCAGCTGACGCAGGCCGAGGTCACCGGCGTGGAGTACGCCGAAAAAGGCTTTGCCGTCAAAACGACGGCGGGTGTGTTCACGGCCGATGCGGTCATCCTCGCGACCGGCGCGCCGCGTGCCACGCCGCCGATTGCAGGCGTGCGCGAGTTCGAAGGCCGCGGCGTCAGCTACTGCGCGATCTGCGATGCGTTTTTCTATCGCGGCAAGGCGGTCGCAGTGCTCGGCGAGGGCGAATACGCGATCGAGGAAGCGCGCACGCTGCTGCCGGTGGCCGCATCGGTGACGCTGCTGACGGGCGGCGCGCCCGTGCCGGACGACCTGCCGGAAGGCTTGCGCGTGGATACGCGTGCGGTTGCCGCAATTGAGGGTGAGGACAAGGTGGCGCGCGTGACGTTTGCCGACGGCGACGCGCTGCCGGTCGACGGCGTGTTCATCGCCTACGGTACGGCGGGCAGCGGAGACTTCGCCCGCAAGCTGGGCGCACAGGTCGACGGGAATCGGATACAGGCCGGGGCGGACGGCGCAACCGCCGTGCCCGGGCTGTTTGCCGCGGGCGACTGCACGGGCGGCCTGCTGCAGGTCGCCAAGGCCGTATCGGACGGCGCGCAGGCCGGGCTGGCCGCCATCCAGTTTGTGCGCAAGGGCTGACAGAAAAGAAAAACCCATCCGCCAAAAAACAGGCGGATGGGTTTTCTGTTGCCGGATACCATCCGTGCACGGTTATTGCAGTACATCCAGCAGCTCGCGCGGGTGCGTCAGCCGGTAGTCGGCCTGTAGCTGCGGGTTGTGGCTGCCCCAGAGCGCCAGCGCGCTTTTGACGCCCGCGGCATGGGCGCACTGCATGTCATACGGGCTGTCGCCGAGGAACACCGCGTCCGAGGCGGAGCCGCCGACGCGCTCGAGCACGGCGAAGATCGAATCGGGCGCGGGCTTGGGTGCGGCCACGTCGTCGCAGCACACCGCCGTGTCAAACAGGCCGGACAGCCCGAGCGGGACAAAGCCGTTCTGGTACTGCGAGCGGTTGCGCGAGGTGACGATGCCCAGCTTGTGCCCGGCCTGCCGCAGCGCGTGCAGCGTGTCGGTGATGCCGTCGTAGATCAGCACGCGGTCAAGGTGGCGGTAGGCCTCCTGCTCCCAGCTGGTCATGACCTGTTCGAACTGCTCCGGCTGCACGCCGCACAGCGCCAGCCCTTCCCAGCCGGTCATGCCGAACGCGGTTTGGATCTGCTCCGGGGTGGGGGTGTAGCCGTAGTCGTGCAGCACCTGCTGCAGCGCGGGCAGATAGACCGGCGCGGAATCGATCAGGGTGCCGTCGATATCAAAAATAAAGCAAGACATGGTTTATTTCATCCTCCGTTTTCGGGGCAGGGCCGCGTGGCGCAGCGCTGCCGTGTTTGGTTGGCGCGTGGCACGCCGCATACGAAGGCGGACGGCGTCAGCCGCCCGCCTGTCCGCGTCATTTACACCATGCGGCCTTGCGTACGCCTTCGGCAAAGACTTCGTGGAACGCCTTGACGTTCGCCGCGATATCCCCGCCAAACACCGCCGAACCGGCGACGATGACATCCGCGCCCGCCGCCACGATATCCGCGGTGTTGTTCAGCTTGGCGCCGCCGTCGATCTCCAGCTCGCACGGGTAGCCGTTTTTCTGGATCTCCGCGCGCACCGCGCGGATCTTGTCCATACACTCCGGGATAAAGCCCTGGCCGCCAAAGCCGGGCTCGACCGTCATGATCAGCACCATATCGCAGTAGGGCAGCAGCGGGAACAACGCCTCCGGGGGCGTTTTGGGCTTGATGACGCAGGCCGCCTTGACACCGGCCGCGCGGATCTTTTGCAGCTGGGCGAGCGTGTCGCCGTTGGATTCGTAGTGCACGGTGATGATGTCCGAGCCAGCCTGAATGAAGTCGTCCAGATACTGGTCGGGGTCGGAGATCATCAGATGTACGTCGAGCACCTTGTCGGTCGCCTTGCGCAGCGCCTTGACGACCGGCGCGCCGATCGTGATGTTGGGGACGAAATGGCCGTCCATCACGTCGACATGCACATATTCCGCACCGGCATCGGTGGCGATCCGGATATCACGCGCCAGATTGGCAAAATCCGCTGAAAGGATGGACGGAGACAGTTTGATCTGCATAGTATTTCCTCCTGTGACCGCGCGCCGCCGCACGGCATACTGTGATGATAAGCGGGCTTGACGCGGCCGCGCGCCGCCGCCCGCTTTTTGAGATATGGGGAGTGGCAGCGCATGCGCCGCTCCCCCTTTTGCTTCCATTATACCGTATTTTTCCGGTTTTTCAATCCCTTGCGTGACAGAATGCGGCATTCTTTTGCACCGGTGCGCCGGTGCGCCGCCGCTATTGTAAAAAACGTGCGAAACCCTTTGCAAAACACGCGGCAATAGGGTAAAATAGAGAAAGGGAAAACCAAGCAAGGAGAGTGGAGCATGGAAACACAGAAGTATAAGCGCGTGCTGATCAAGATCAGCGGCGAGGCGCTGGCGGGCGATAAGCATTTCGGCCTGAACTTTGACGTGATCGGCCCGGTGTGCGATGTGATCAAAAAGTGCAACGGGCAGGGCTGCGAGATCGGCGTCGTGGTAGGCGGCGGCAATTTCTGGCGCGGCGTCAAGGATGGCGGCGGCAAGATGGAGCGCACCCGTGCCGACCACATGGGTATGCTGGCTACGACCATCAACGCGCTGGCGCTGGCCGACGCGCTCGAGCAGCGCGGCGTGCCGGTGCGCGTGCAGACCGCGATCGAAATGAACCGCATCGCCGAGCCGTACATCCGGCAGCGCGCGACGCGCCATCTGGAAAAGGGGCGCGTGGTCATCTTCGGCTGCGGCACGGGCAACCCGTTCTTCTCGACCGATACCGCGGCGGTGCTGCGCGCGGCCGAGATCGGCGCGGAGGTCATCTTGCTGGCCAAGAACGTCGACGGCGTGTACGACTCCGACCCGGCCAAGAATCCGGACGCGAAGAAGTATGACAAGCTCAGTTACATGGACGTGCTCAATCAAGGGCTCGGCGTGATGGATACGACCGCGACCTCGCTTTCCATGGACAACCACATCCCGATTCTGGTGTTTGCACTTTCCGACCCGGAAAATATTTATCGTGCGGTCAACGGCGAACAGATCGGCACGCTCGTAGAGGAGGAAAACAAATGAAAGCCCAGCTTACCGCGTATGAAGACAAGATGAAGAAAACGCTCGACGTGCTCTCCAAGGAGCTGGCCGCCGTGCGCGCGGGCCGCGCCAACCCGGCCGTGCTCGATAAGATCACCGTCGAGTATTACGGCGCGCAGACGCCGCTCAACCAGGTCGCGGCGATCGCAACGCCCGACCCGCGCGCGCTGTCCATCCAGCCGTGGGACGGCTCGATCCTCAAGGCGATCGAAAAGGCCATCCAGGCATCCGACCTGGGCATCAACCCGCAGAACGACGGCAAGCAGATCCGCCTGAACTTCCCGCCGCTGACCGAGGAGCGCCGCAAGGAGCTGATCAAGGGCGTGTCCAAGACGGGCGAGGAGTCCAAGGTCGCGCTGCGCAACATCCGCCGCGATGCGATCGACAAGTTCAAGGCCGCGCAGAAAAAGAGCGAGATGACCGAGGACGAGTTGCACGAGGGCGAAGAGAAGATGCAGAAGCTGACCGACAAGTACGTCAAGGAAGTGAACGCGATGGTCGCAAAGAAGTCGAAGGAGCTGGCGGAAGTATAAAAACCTCCAAGGGGGACGCTGTCCCCCTTAGATACGAAAAAAGTTCCTGAAGAAACTTTTTTCGATAACCCCCTCGCCCTTGCACGGCAAGGGCGGTTCGGGACACGTGTCCCGAAGCAGCGGTATCTCAGTCCGGCGGAGCCGGACTGAGATGGAACGACTGCGGGGCAGCACGGCGTATGTCCTGACTTTTGATGGAAACGGCGTGGCCGTTTCCGGATAAAATGGCGCACGGGGCGCGCAAAGTATGCGCTGCGGGGCGGCGTGGCCGTTTCCGGGTTGCAAGGCGCGCGGAAAAGTGAGATTTGAGGGGGCGGCGGGTTCGCCGCCCCTTTGCATGGGGGAAGAAATTTGGGTCTGTTCACACGGAAAAAGAAAGAGACGCCCGCGCCGGAAAACCGGCCGGTGCCGCGGCATATCGCGGTCATCATGGACGGCAACGGCCGCTGGGCGAAAAAGCGCGGCCTGCCGCGCAAGGCGGGGCACAAGGTCGGCGCGGAGACCTTTCGCACGATCGCGACCTATTGCAAGGACATCGGCGTGCAGTATTTCACGGTCTACGCCTTTTCGACCGAAAACTGGAAGCGCCCGCAGGACGAGGTGGACGCGCTGATGAACCTGTTCCGCACCTACCTCAAGGAAGCGGCCGAAACCATGTTCCAGCGCGGCGTCGCCGTGCGCGTGCTGGGCGACCTGTCGCCGCTGCCCGGGGATATCCGCGCGCAGATCCGCGAGGTCGACGAGATCGCCGACCGGCTCGGGCCGGACGCCGCGACCGCGTCCTTGTGCATCAACTACGGTGGGCGCGACGAGATCAAAAACGCGGTGCGCGCCATTGCCGAACAGGTCAAGGCGGGAGAATTGGAGCCTGCGGATATCACCGAGGACACGGTTAGCGCGCATCTTTACACCGCGCACATGCCCGACCCCGACCTCATCATCCGGCCGTCCGGCGAGGTGCGCACGTCCAACTTCCTGCTGTGGCAGTCGGCTTACGCCGAGTATTATTTTACCGATGTGCTGTGGCCGGACTTCAAAACGACCGATATGGACGCGGCCATCGACGCGTTCAACAAGCGCAACCGCCGGTTCGGCGGCGTATAAACCGACGGAGCGAGGTGTAATGCTATGAAAGAAAGAGTGTTGTTCGGCGTGGTCGGCGCTGTGGCGGTGCTGCTGGCGCTGTATGTGTTCCCGTCCATCGTGCTCGAGCTGGCGGTCGCGGTGCTGGGCGTGTTTGCGACTTGGGAGGTGCTCGGCACGACCAAGCTGGTGCACAACCGGCTGGAACTGCTGCTGTGCCTGCTGGTGTCGCTCGGGCTGGGCGTCGGGCACCTGTCGCTGCTGCCGCTGGAGGTAACCGCGGTGGCGCAGGGGCTGGTTTTTGTGCTGCTGGCCGGCTCGTTTGCGATCGAACTGAAATTCCATGAGAGGATGAACGCCGCACAGGTCGCGTGGGGCTTTTTCGGCGCGCTGCTCGTGCCGTACCTGCTGCTCAGCCTAGTGCGCATCTTCCAGATGGATTTCCTGCCGCCCATTGGGGATACCGACCTGCGCATCGGGCAGTTCATCGTGCTGCTGCCGCTGCTGGCGGCGTGGGGCGCGGATACCTGCGCGTTGTTCACCGGCATGGCGTTCGGCAAGCATAAGCTGGCGCCGGTCGTCAGCCCGAAAAAGACGGTCGAGGGCGCGGTCGGCGGCGTGGTCGGCGGCGCGCTGCTCGTGCTGCTGGCGGCGCTGCTGCTGAACATCTTCCTCGATCTGGAAATGCCGGTTTGGACGGCCGTGCTGCTGGGCGGCGCGGGCGCGGTGCTGGGCGAGATCGGCGACCTGTCGTTCTCGGTCATCAAGCGTCAGACCGGCATCAAGGACTACGGCCATATTTTCCCGGGGCACGGCGGCGTGCTCGACCGCTTTGACAGCGTGCTGTTTGTCGCGCCGTTCGCGGAGATTTTGTTCCGGATTGTCTGGTAAATACTATAGGGGGCTTCGTAAGCCCCCTATATACGAAAGCCGGTTCCTGAGAAACCCGCTTTCAATACCCGAACGATAAGGTGAATTGCCACGCAGGGGCAAGAAGAAGATACCCTGGGGTACGCCGCCCAAGGCGGCGGGGTCGGGGTATCCGAACATCCAGCGAAGCCGGACGTTCGGATGGAAGCTGCAAGGCAGCTTCCGTATGAAAATCTGCCGCGGTCTGCGATGAAAATACAAGGCTGCTGCGGATTTCGGAGCTGTGCTTTAGGAGAATGGACATGAAGAAAATTGCGATTTTGGGCTCGACCGGCTCGATCGGCACGCAAACGGTCGATACTTTGCCCTCGATTGACGCCGAAGTTGTCGCATTGACGACAAACCGGCGCATAGACTTACTTGAACAGCAGGCGCGCGCACTGCATCCCAAGATGGTGTGCGCGTTCGACGGGGCGGCGGCGCGCGACCTCAAGGTCAAGCTCGCGGACACCGACATCGAGGTGCTGACCGGCATGGACGGCCTGACGGCCTGCGCCGCGGAGTCGGGCGCGGACATCGTCGTCACCGCGGTCGTGGGCATGGTCGGCCTGCTGCCGACGCTCGCCGCGATCGACGCGGGCAAGGACATCGCGCTGGCGAACAAGGAAACGCTCGTCTGCGCGGGCGAGATCGTCATGCGCGCGGCGCGGGAAAAGGGCGTCAAGATTTTGCCCGTTGACTCCGAGCACTCGGCCATCTTCCAGTGCGCGCAGGCCGCGCACGGCAATCCGCTCGCCAAGATCATCCTGACCGCGTCCGGCGGGCCGTTTTTCGGCAAAACCGCCGCGGAGATGCGGCATGTGACGCGCGAGCAGGCGCTTGCGCACCCGAACTGGTCGATGGGCGCCAAGATCACGATCGACTCGGCGACCATGATGAACAAGGGTCTGGAGCTGATCGAGGCGATGTGGCTGTATGACATGGCGCCCGGGGACATTGAGATCGTCATCCACCGGGAGAGCATCGTGCACTCGGCGGTCGAGTTTGCCGACGGCGCGATGATCGCACAGCTCGGCCTGCCCGACATGCGCCTGCCCATCCAGTACGCGCTCACCTGGCCGGCGCGCGTGCCGTGCAAGGTGCCGCGCTTGTCGCTGGCTGAGGCGGCCAGACTGACGTTCTACGCGCCCGATTACGAGGCGTTCCCGGCGCTGCGCCTCGCGCGGCAGGCGGCTGCGCAGAAGGGCGACCGCGGCGCGGTGCTCAACGGCGCGAATGAGGCGGCGGTCGGCCTGTTCCTCGACGGCAAAATCGCCTTTGGCGAGATCGCCGAGCGGGTGGCGCGCGCGCTCGACGTCATCCCGTACCGGCGCACGGTCACGCTCGACGACGTGCTGGCCGCGGACGCGGCGGCGCGTGAGATTGCGCGGGGCTGACGCCGCCCAACCATTTTGAAAGGAGAACTGCTTCGGTGCAAACCATTTTGTCCGTTATTCTGGCTGTTTTCGCATTTGGCGTGCTGGTGATCGTGCACGAATTCGGGCATTTCATCACGGCCAAGCGCGGCGGGGTGCAGGTCAACGAATTCTGGATCGGTATGGGGCCGACGCTGCTGAAAAAGCAGCATCACGGCACGCTCTACTGTCTCAAGGTGCTGCCCATCGGCGGCGCGTGCGTCATGGAGGGCGAGGACGGCGAGAGCGACAACGCGCATGCCTTCGGCAAGGCGAGCCTGCCGCGCCGCATGCTGATCGTGGTCGCGGGCGCGCTGATGAATTTCCTTGTCGGGTTCCTGATCGTGCTGGCGGTCATGCAGCCCAACGGCCCGAACGGCGGCTATATCGTTTCGACGCTGGATTCCGTCGACCCGGCGAGCACCGCCGCGGCGGCGGGCGGCCTCAAGGCCGGGGACGAGATCCTCAAGGTCGACGGGTACCACATCCTGCTGCGCAGTGATTTTGAGACGGCGCTGGCGCGCGGCGCGGATACGACCTATGAGGTCGTCGTGCGGCGGGGCAGCGAAACCGTCACGCTGCCCGCAGTCAGGCTGGAAGCCGCCATCGAGGGCGCGGACGGCCGCAAACTCATCGGCCTGAACTTTGCCGAGCAGCCGGACAGCGTCGGCATGCATCTGGGCATGGCGGTGCGCACGTCGGTCAGCTACGCGCGCATGGTCTGGGCGAGCCTCGGCATGCTGGTCAGCGGGCAGGTCGGCGTCGACCAGCTTTCCGGCCCGGTCGGCGTGACCGAGGTCATGGCGACGACCGCGCAGTACAGCCTGCGCTCGTTCTTCCAGCTGGTCGCGTTCATCTCGATCAACCTGGGCGTGATGAACCTGCTGCCGCTGCCCGCGCTGGACGGCGGACGGCTGCTGTTCCTGCTGGTCGAGGCGGTGCGCCGCAAGCCGGTGCCGCCCAAATATGAAGGGTATATCCACGCGGCGGGGCTGGTGCTGCTGCTGGCGCTTATGGTTTATGTGACAGGACAGGATATTTTGCGCATCATCATGGGAGGTGCAGGAACGTGAAACAGACCAAACAGATCAAGGTGCGGGACGTACTGATCGGCGGCGGTGCGCCGGTTTCGGTGCAGTCCATGACCAACACGGACACACGCGACGTCAAGGCGACGCTGGCGCAGATCACGGCGCTGGCGGGCGCCGGCTGCGATATCGTGCGCTGCGCCGTGCCGGACGCGCAGGCGGCCGAGGCGCTCAAGGAAATCTGCGCGAAGTCGCCCATCCCGGTTGTGGCGGACATCCATTTCGACTACCGGCTGGCGCTCGCGTCCATCGAGGCGGGTGTGGACAAGATCCGCCTCAACCCCGGCAACATCGGCGGCGCCGACCGCGTGCACGCGGTCGTGCAGGCGGCCAAGGCGCGCAAGATCCCGATCCGCATCGGCGTCAATTCCGGTTCGGTCGAAAAGCACATCCTCGAGAAATACGGCAGCCCGACGCCCGAGGCGATGGTCGAGTCCGCCTTGTACCATGTCAGGTTGCTCAATGACTGCGGCTTTGACGACATCTGCATTTCGATCAAGTCGTCGTCCGTGCCGGATACCATGCAGGCCTACCTGCTGGCGCACGAAAAGACGCGCTATCCGCTCCACCTCGGCGTGACCGAGGCGGGCACCGAGTACATGGGCACGATCAAGTCCGCCGCCGGCATCGGCGGGCTGCTCGCGCTCGGCGTGGGCGACACCATCCGCGTGTCCCTGACCGACGATCCGGTCAAGGAGGTGTACGCGGCCAAGGCGATTCTGAAGGCGGTCGGCCGCGCGGAGGATGGCATCAATGTGGTTTCCTGCCCGACCTGCGGCCGCACGCGCATCGACCTGATCGGCATCGCTAAAGAGGTCGAGCAGCGCTGCATGCAGATCCACGGCAAAAAACTCAAGGTGGCCGTGATGGGCTGCGCGGTCAACGGCCCGGGCGAAGCGCGCGAGGCCGATCTCGGCATTGCGGGCGGCGACGGCGTCGGCCTGATTTTCCACCGGGGCGAGGTCATCAAAAAGGTGCCGCAGGACAAGCTGGTGGACGAGCTGATGTATATGATCGAGCATTTTCAGACCTGAGCAGGAGGAAGGCTTCCGTTGGCAGGAAAACTGATTGACTTATTTCAAAACTGCAAATTTGCGGAGGGGGAACGGCACCTCGCCTCGGGCGAGGTGCGTTCTCTCGCGTTTGGGGACAATAATACGGTGATGGTGGTCGAGCTGGGGCTGGCGCAGGTGGTCAGCCGCAAGGCGATCGCGGGGGCCGAAAAGCAGATCGCCGGGCAGTACGGTTTGCAGCGCGTGTGCATCGAACCGCGCTACGCCATGCCGGACGGCCCGAGCGAGGACTACATCCGCACGCTGTACGAAAGCATGGCGTACCACATGCCGTCCGCGCGCGGCCTGCTCGACTGCGGCAAGTGGCGCTACGCAGACGGCGCGCTCGAGATCCCGATGGACGAGGTCAGCGAGCGGCATTTCTCCAATGCCCTGCGCCAGCTCGAGGCGCGCATGCTGCGCGAGCTGGGCGCGCCCTGTCCGGTGCGCGCGGTGCGGTGCGAGGTGTGCGACTGCGCGCCCGCGTCCGACGCGCCGGGGCGCGAGGAAATGCTGCATCAGGCGCTCGAGCAGGCGGCGGCCGAAGCGCCCGCCCCCGCGCCCAAGCCCAGGAAGCCGCGCCCCGCACCCAAGCCGGAGCACGCCGGCTACCAGCGGCCGCGCGCCGAAAAGGTGCGCGAGGACGACCTGATTTTCGGCAAGCTGATGCAGGACCCGATCGTGTCGGTCAACGAGGCGATCGCGGCCTACGATATGGTCACCGTGCAGGGCGAGGTGTTCTTCACCGACAACAAGGACATCCACAGCAAGAAAACCGGCAAGGACTATGTCAAGATCGCGTTCGACATGACCGACCGCACCAATTCGGTGCGCGTGTCCAAGTTCCTTGCAGCCGACAAGGCGGGCGACACCGCCGCCCAGATCAAAAACGGGCTGTACTGCACGGTGCAGGGCAAAATGGTGTACGACTCCTACGCGAAAGAGATGGTGCTCGAGCCGACCGGCATCGTCAAGGCCAAGAAGCCCGTCCGACTGGATAAGGCCGAGGGTATGAAGCGGGTCGAGCTGCACCTGCACACCAACATGAGCGCGATGGACGGCATGTCCTCGACCGCGGCGCTGCTGTGCCGCGCGGCGCAATGGGGGCACCGTGCCATGGCGATCACCGACCACGGCGTTGCGCAGGCCTTTCCCGAAGCGCTGCACGCGCAGGAGGGCAAGCAAAAAAGCATCATCGGCGACATGAAGATCATCTACGGCATCGAGGCCTATTACATCAACGACGAGGACACGCTTTCCGTTGTGCGCGGCAAATCGGCCGAGCCGCTGACCGGCACGTTCATCGTCTTCGACCTCGAGACCACCGGGCTCAACCCGGCCAGTGAGGAGATCACCGAGATCGCCGCCGTGCGCGTGACCGATGGCGCGATCCACGACTCGTTCCAGACCTATGTCAACCCGCACAAACCCATCCCGCCCGAGATCACCGACCTGACCGGCATTTCGGACGAGACGGTCGCGGACGCGCCCGACCTTGCCGAGGCGGTACCGAAATTCCTTGCGTGGGCGGGCGAGGGCAGGTACCCGCTCGTCGCGCACAACGCGGGCTTCGATATGGGCTTCCTGCGCGCGGCGTGCAAGCGGCTCGCCATCGAGCGGGACTTCACCGCGATCGACACGCTCGAGATGAGCCGTCTGATGCTGCCGCATCTGCATAAGTTCAAGCTGAACATTCTGGCAAAGGAACTGGCCGTCGGCCCGTTTGAGCACCACCGCGCGAGCGAGGACGCGGCTGTGCTCGGGCGCATTTTTGTCAAGCTGCTCGCGCGCCTGAAGGACGAGCTGCACGCGGTCACGACCGCGGACATCAACCCCGTCCTCGCCGCGACGACCGACCGCAAGAACAAGCTGAAAAATCTGCCGCGGTACCACTTTATCATTCTGGTGCGCAACCAGAAGGGGCTGCGCAACCTCTACCAGCTGATCTCCAAGAGCTTTCTGG
>NZ_CALWUN010000046.1 GCF_944384735.1 uncultured Agathobaculum sp.
GTGATATCCTGCTTTCCGGCGCGATCGTCAGCGAGTACCCACCCGGCACCGAGCCGCGCGGCGACCATTACCATGCGCGCAACCGCATCATCAGCGGGCTGTGCGTCGCGTCGGTCATCGTCGAGGCGTCGGATTACCGCTCGGGCGCGCTCATCACTGCGCGTGCCGCGCTCGACCAGGGGCGCGATGTGTACGCCGTGCCCGGCGCGTTGGACGCGCCGCAGTCGGCGGCCTGCAACGCGCTGATCGAAAAAGGCGAGGCGGCGCTGCTGCGCAGCCCGGCCGCCTTGGTGCGCACCTATCAGGGGCTGCTGCCCGCCGGCCGTCAGCCCGTGCCGCCGCCGTGCCCACCCAGAGAGCGGCGTCCAGCCGCCAGAACGCAGGCGCCGCAGGCCAAACCGGCTGCGCCGGACAAAGCACCCGCGGCGCCGCAGCAAGCGTCCGCGCCGCTGCCGGACCGCCTTTCGGACGACGAGCGCCGCATCGTCGAACTGGTGCAGGCGGGCGTGGGCACGCCGGAAGAATTGATCGAACGCTGCGGCCTGCCCGCACCGCGCGTGCTGAGCATGGTCACCATGCTCGAGATGGACGGCCTGCTGCGCCGCGAAAAAGGACGTCTGGTTACGTCTGACCGGAACTGAGTGATACGAACCGCGCCGTCAGGCGCGCATTTGATAGAAAACCGGAGATGGAGCGAAGCGCAAGCCCGGTTTTCATAAAAACCGGGAGCAAGTATCACGGTTTTTATACAAACCGTCTGCCAGTGTGCCCATGGGGCGCGCAGCAGACGGAATTCTCGGTCAAAGCTGTAGCTTTGACCGAAACTGGAGGTTTCTATGTCAAAATTAGTCATCGTGGAGTCGCCCGCCAAGGCCAAGACCATCGGCAAGTACCTCGGGCCGGAGTATGTGGTCAAGGCTTCGATGGGGCATCTGCGCGACCTGCCGAAAAAGAAAATGAGCGTCGATATCGAGCACGACTTCAAGCCGGAATATGTGCCGATCGAGGGCAAGGATAAAATCATTAAGGAAATCCGCAGCGAGATCCGCAAAAGCGATTTCGTCTATCTCGCAACCGACCCTGACCGCGAGGGCGAGGCCATTTCGTGGCACATCAAAGAGCTGTTCGGGTTAAAGGATCAGGATTCCAAGCGCGTGACCTTCAACGAGATCACCAAGCAGGCGGTCAAGTACGGCATCGCCAACCCGCGCGATATTGACATTGACCTGGTCAACGCGCAGCAGGCGCGCCGCATCCTCGACCGTATCGTGGGCTACGAGCTGTCGCCCTTCCTGTGGCGCAAGGTCAAGCGCGGGCTGAGCGCGGGCCGCGTGCAGAGCGTTGCCACCCGTCTGGTCGTCGACCGCGAAAACGAGATCCGCGCCTTCGTACCCGAGGAATACTGGTCGATCGAGGCGTTGCTGCAAACCGCCGACGGCGGCAGGTTCACCGCGCGCTACTACGGCGATGCGTCGGGCAAGGTGGAACTGAAAAATGAGCAGCAGACGCAGGCCGTGATGGACGCGGTCAGCGGCAAGCCGTTTACCGTGGGTGAGATCAAGCGCGGCAAGAAAAAGCGCAGCCCTGCGCCGCCGTTCATCACCTCAACGTTGCAGCAGGAGGCCAGCCGCAAGCTCAACATGACGCCCCGCCGCACGATGAGCATTGCGCAGGAGTTGTACGAAGGCATTGAACTGGGCGAGTACGGCCTGACCGGTCTGATCACCTATATGCGTACCGACTCGCTGCGCCTGGCCGACGAGGCGACCGCCGCCGCCGCGGGCTTTATCCGCGGGCGCTACGGCGAGCAGTATTATCCCGGCAAGCCGCGCGTGTTCAAGACCAAGGGCAACGCGCAGGACGCGCACGAAGCCATCCGCCCGTCGGACGTCAAGCTGCTGCCGGACGACATCCGGCATTACCTGACGCCCGACCAGTACAAGCTCTATAAGCTGATCTGGTCGCGCTTTGTCGCCTGCCAGATGGCGGACGCGCTGCTCGATACGGTGTCGGCCGACATCGTGTGCGAGGGGCAGGTGTTCCGTGCGTCCGGCCACACGGTCGCCTTTCCGGGCTTTACCGCGGTTTACGAGGAGGGCACGGACGACGAAAAGAAGGGCGACGCGGGCAAGCCGCTGCCGCGCTTTGACAAGGGAGACACACTGACGGTCGAAAAGCTCGACCCGGCGCAGCACTTCACCCAGCCGCCCGCACGCTACACCGAGGCCTCGCTCATCCGCGCGATGGAGGAGCGCGGCATCGGCCGTCCGTCGACCTACGCGCCGACGATCTCCACCATCCTCGACCGCGACTACGTCACCAAGGAAAACAAGGCGCTGCGCCCGACGCCGCTCGGCGAGGGCGTGACCGGCCTGCTGGTCGACGAGTTCAAGTCGGTCGCGGACTATGAGTTTACCGCCAACATGGAGGAGCAGCTCGACGAGGTTGAGACCGGCAAGCTGGACTATATCCAATTGCTGCACACCTTCTACGACGGCTTTGAAAGCGCGCTCAAACAGGCCGAGGTTGACCTCGAGGGCCAGCGCATCAAGATCACGGACGAGGTCACCGACGTCATCTGCGACAAGTGCGGCCGCAATATGGTCATCAAGTCCGGCCGTTTCGGCAAGTTCCTTGCCTGTCCGGGCTTCCCGGAATGCACCAACACCAAGCCGATCACCGAGGATACGGGCGCGGCCTGTCCGGTGTGCGGCGCCAAGGTGGTCAAGAAGAAGTCCGCGCGCGGCTATGTGTACTACGGCTGCGACACCTATCCGACCTGCCAGTTTATGACGTGGGATAAGCCGCTCAAGACCAAGTGCCCGCAGTGCGATTCGTCGCTGTTCCGCCACACCGACCGCGACTCCAAGGAGGTCACCGACGTGTGCCTGCGCGAGGGCTGTGGCTACAAGGAGCTGGTCAAGGAGGGCTTGCCGCCCGAGGAGGCCGAGAAGAACCGCCAGCGCCGCGAAGCGCGCGCCGCCAAGGCGGCTGAGCGCGCGGCGGCCAAGGCAGCGGCCGAAGCCGCGGGTGAGGGCGAGGAAAAATCCAAAAAGGCGACGAAAAAGGCGTCGTCCGCCAAGAAAACCACGACCAAGAAGCAGGTGCCGTGGATGACCAAGACGACCAACCGCTTCAAAAAGCTCAAGGACGAGGACGTGCAGGCGCTGACCAAAACGCAGCAGGCGCAGTACGCCAAGGCGCTCGAGAAATATGAGGCCGAAAAGGCGGCGGAAAAGGCCAAGAAGGCCAAGGCACCGGCGCGCAAGTCCGCCAAGGCAAAGGGGGAGACCGATGCCTGAGGTAGTAACCGTCGTCGGCGCGGGGCTGGCCGGCTGTGAGGCGGCGTGGCAGCTCGCGCAGCGCGGCGTGCCCGTGCGGCTGTGTGAAATGAAGCCGCAGCAGCGCACGCCCGCGCACCATGCGGACGACTTTGCCGAGCTGGTCTGTTCCAACTCGCTGCGCTCGGATGAGCTGAGCAACGCCGCCGGGCTGCTCAAAGCGGAACTGCGCCGTCTGGACAGCCTGATCCTGGCCTGCGCGGACGCAAACCGCGTCGAGGCGGGCGGTGCGCTCGCGGTCGACCGTGAGGCGTTTGCGCGCGCCGTGACCGAGAAGATCAAGAACCACCCGAACATTGAAATCGTCTACGGCGAGGTGACCGACATCCCGGAAGGGCGCGTGGTCATCGCGTCCGGCCCGCTGACCTCGGACACGCTGTTCGAGGCCATCCACCGCAAGGTCGGCGGTGAGTTCCTGCACTTTTTTGACGCGGCCGCGCCCATCGTCACCGCCGAGAGCATCGACATGGGCTCCGCTTATATTGCCTCGCGCTACGGCAAGGGCACGGCGGACTATATCAACTGCCCGTTTACCAAAGAGGAATACGACGCGTTCTGGAACGCGCTGACGACCGCCGAGGAGGCGCCCGTGCACGGGTTCGAGGACGCGAAGGTGTTCGAGGGCTGCATGCCCATCGAGGTCAACGCCCGCCGCGGGTGCGATACGATGCGCTTTGGCATTTTGAAACCCATCGGCCTGCCCGACCCCAAGACGGGCAAGGACCCCTATGCGGTGTTGCAGCTGCGGCGCGACAACGCGCAGGGCACGCTGTACAATCTGGTCGGCTGCCAGACCCATCTCAAATGGGGCGAGCAGAAGCGTGTGTTCTCGATGATACCGGCGCTCCGCAACGCCGAGTTCGTGCGCTACGGCGTCATGCACCGCAACACCTTCCTCGACTCGCCGCGCCTGCTGGACGCGACCTACGCGCTCAAGGCCGACCCGCGCGTGCGCTTTGCCGGGCAGATGACCGGCGTGGAGGGCTATGTTGAGTCGACCTCGTCCGGCTGGGTGGCGGGCGTGGCGACCGCGCTGGAGGTGCTGGGCAAGTCCATGCCCGCGCTCGACCGTCAGACCGCGACAGGCGCGCTCGCGTGCTATATCTCCGACCACACGGTCGCGAAATTCCAGCCGATGAATATCAATTTCGGCATCCTTGACCCGTTGGGCTACAAGATCAAGGGCAAGCGGGAGAAAAACACCAAAATATCCGAGCGGGCGCTCGAAAAGATCGAAAGTCTGAAAGGGGAGCTTTGAGATGAAGATTATCGTGGACGCGATGGGCGGCGATAACGCGCCCGAGTCGGCTGTCGTCGGCGGCGCGCTGGCGGCAAAGGAATACGGCGAGCAGGTGGTGCTGGTCGGCCGGCAGCAGACGATTGAAGAGATCCTGCAAAAGCGCGGCCTTGCGGGCACAGCCGGGCTGAGCATCGTGCAGGCGGACGATCTGGTCGACATGCACGACGACCCGGCGACCGTGCTGCGCAAAAAGCCGGGCTCGTCGATGGCGGTGGCGTTCAAGCTGCTCAAGGCGGGCGAGGGCGACGCGCTTGTCTCGGCGGGCAACACCGGCGCGCTGCTGACCGGCGCGACACTGTACGGCGGCCGCATCAAGGGCATCCGCCGCGGCGCGCTCGCGCCCGTCATGCCGTGCAGCGGCGGGCAGGTCATGCTGTGTGACGCGGGCGCGAACACCGAGTGCACCGCCGAAATGCTGCTGCAATTCGCCTTCCTCGGTTCGCTCTATGCCGAGAAGATCAACGGCGTGAAAAGCCCGCGCGTCGGCCTGGTCAACAACGGCACCGAGGACACCAAGGGCGACCCGCTGCGCAAGGAGGCGTATGCGCTGCTCAAAAAGGCGGGCGACGAGGGGCGGCTGCACTTCGTCGGCAACGTCGAGGGCAGCATGGTGCCGCTCGGCGCGTGCGACGTGGCCGTGTGCGACGGTTTCACCGGCAACGTCATGCTCAAGACGATCGAGGGCGTGGCCAAGTTCATGGCGGGCGCAATCAAGGGCGTGTTCACGCGCAACACCGCAACCAAGCTGGGCTACCTCGCCTGCAAGAAGGGGATGGATGAGTTCCGCGACCTGTTCAATCAGGACAAGATCGGCGGCGCGCCCTTCCTCGGCATTGCAAAGCCGGTTATCAAGGCGCACGGCTCGTCCAATGAGACGGCGGTTAAGAACGCGGTGCGGCAGGCGATCGCCTATACCAAGTCGGGCATGATCGACGAGGTGACGCGCAATATCCAGTACATGACGGTCGAATGACCGCCGCCCGCGCCGCGGCGCGGAATAGCTTGCGTGCGGCTTGCCGCGCGCGGAAGGGGAAACCATGTTGAAAATCGACTATCAGTTTCAAAATACCACGCTGCTGGACACCGCGATGACCCATTCCTCCTATGCCAACGAGCATCGGGGCAACCATCTGCACCACAACGAGCGGTTGGAGTTTCTGGGCGACGCGGTGCTGGGCTTTGTCACGGCGGACTACCTGTTCACGCACTACCCGGAGCTGCCCGAGGGCGACCTGACCAAGCTGCGCGCGGCGGTCGTGTGCGAGGGCGCGCTGTGCGAGATCGCGCACGAGCTGGGCATCCCGCAGGCCATCCGGCTGGGACACGGCGAGGAGACCGGCGGCGGCCGGGCGCGGCCGAGTATTCTGGCCGACGCGACCGAGGCGCTGCTGGGCGCGATCTATCTGGACGGCGGCATTGAGCCGGCGCGCGACCTTGTGCTGCGGTTTATCCCCAAAAAGGTCGAGGTCGCCATCGCGGGCGGCGCGTTCAAGGACTACAAGACCATGCTGCAGGAGATCGTGCAGAAGAACAAGCAGGAAACGCTCGAGTACCGTCTGGCCGGCCAGTCCGGCCCGGACCACGACAAGCGCTTCACGATGGAGCTGCTGCTAAACTCCAACGTGTTCGCCTCGGGCACCGGACGCAGTAAAAAGGAGGCCGAGCAGATGGCGGCCAAGCAGGCGCTCCAATCGATGGGTGTGCGCTAAACAGCAAAAAAGGCTCTGAAAGGACGGCTTTCGGAGCCTTTTTCCGTGTCTGCCGCCGAGCGGGGCGCGAGGTGTGAACGGGACGTAAATTCTGCTTTGTGCATTGAAACGCCGCGCTTTTGGTGGTAAAATAATACCATATATATCTTCGAGGTGTTCCATGGTTCTCAAGAGCCTGATTTTACAGGGCTTTAAGTCATTCCCGGACAAGACCGAGATCAAGTTCCTCGGCGGCGTGACGGCGATCGTCGGGCCGAACGGTTCGGGCAAATCGAATATTTCGGACGCCATCCGCTGGGTGCTGGGCGAGCAGTCCTCGCGCTCGCTGCGCGGCGCCAAGATGGAGGACGTCATCTTCGGCGGCACCGCTAAGCGCGGGCCAGTCGGCTTTGCCGAGGTGTCGCTCATTCTGGACAATGCCGAAGGCGTGTTCCGCTCGGAGTTTACCGAGATCATGGTCACGCGCCGCTATTACCGCTCGGGCGAGAGCGAGTACTTCCTCAACAAAAAGCACTGCCGCCTGCGCGATATCCATGAGCTGTTCATGGATACCGGTCTGGGGCGCGACGGTTACTCGATCATCGGGCAGGGCCGCATTGACGAGATTCTGTCGCTCAAGAGCGAGGACCGGCGCGAAATCTTTGAGGAGGCGGCGGGCATTACCAAGTTCCGCTACCGCAAGGAGGAGGCCGAGCGCAAGCTGGCCGCCACAGAGGAAAACCTGACCCGTATCCGCGACCTGTACGACGAGCTGGAGCGGCAGGTCGGGCCGCTGGAAAAGCAGGCCGAAAAGGCAAAGCAGTTCCTGCTGCTGCGCGACGAGCTGCGTGTGCTTGAAATTTCGCTCTGGCTGCTGTCGCTCGAGCGCATCAAGGAAGACAACGCCAAACTCGCGCAAGATACCGCGACGTGCTCCCGCCAGCTGGGCGAGGCCAAGCAGGCGCAGGAGGCGCTTTACGCGCAGTCCGAGCAGCTGTCCGAAGACATGCGCGCGCTCGACCGCGAGGCCGACCGCCTGCGCCAGCAGCTGCGCGAGACCGAGCAGCGCGCCGCCGAGCAGGCGAGCCGCGCGGCGGTACTGCGCGCCAACATCCAGAACAACCGCGAAAACATCGACCGCGCGCGGCGCGAGAGCGCACAGCGCAGCGAGCAGGCGCACAATCTGGGCACGCAGCTGACCGAGCGGCGCGCCCGTGTCGAGCTGCTGGATACCCAGCATACCTGTCTGGCCGCGCAGCTGGCCGATTTGGAGCAGCAGATCGCCGCGCAGGGCGACGGCCGCGCGCAGGCCGAACAGGCGCTGCGGCAGGTGCAGCAGGCGCGCGACGAAAAGCAGAACGAGCTGCACGCGCTCGCGCTCGACCGCACGGCGGCCGAGACCAGCCTTGCCGGCATGGACGGGCGGCGCGACACGATCGCGGCCGATATCGAGGCCGCGGCCAAGCGTCTCCAGCAGGAGCAGCAGGCGCAGGATGAATTGCAGGCGCGGATGCAGGCGTGTCTGGACACGCTCGCGGGCGCAAAGAACAAGGTGCAGGGCATCGCGCTCAAGGCGGACAGCCGCCGCAAAAAGGCCGAGTCCGCGCAGGCCGCGCTCCAGCAGGCGCAGGCCGCGCTGACCGACGCCAAAAACCGCGCCAAGATGCTGCGCGACATGCAGCGCGACTACGAGGGCTTTTCGCGCTCGGTTAAGTCGATCATGCAGCAGGCCGAACGCGGCGCGGTGCGCGGCGTACACGGCCCAGTGTCCTCGCTCATCACGACCGACGACCGCTTTGTCACTGCGATCGACACGGCGCTCGGCGCGTCCGCGTCCTCGATCGTCGTGGACACCGCGCAGGACGGCAAGCGCTGCATCGAATACCTGCGGCGCACGGACGGCGGCCGCGCGACCTTCCTGCCGGTCGATACCATCCGCCCCGCTTCGCTGCGGGAAACCGGGTTGGAGCAGCAAAACGGCTGCTTCGGCACCGCCGACCGGCTGGTGACCTTTGACAAACGCTATACCGCCATCGTGCAGAATTTACTTGCGCGCACGGTGGTTTCCGAAAATATGGACACGGCGCTCGCGCTTGCCCGCGCCTATGGCAACCGCTTCCGCATCGTCACGCTCGACGGGCAGGTCATCCAGTCCGGCGGCGCGATGACGGGCGGCTCGGCCTCGCGCGGCACGGGCGCGCTCGCCCGCGCGGGGCGGCTCAAGGCCGCCGAGGCGCAGGTGCAGACGCTCGAAGGCAGGCTTACGCAGGCCGAGGCTGCGTTTCACGCGGCCAAGGAGGAATACGCCGCGCTCGAGTACGACCTCAAGGCCATCGAGGCCGAGCGCATCCGCGCCGCGCAGGACGAAGCCGGGCTGCGCGCGTCGGTGTCGCAGCATCAGGTGCTGCTCGACAGCCTGCAGCACCAGTACGACGGCCTGCTGCTTGAGCGGGACAACCTCGCCGCCGCCAAGCAGCAGTACGAGGACGCGATCGCCGCGTGCGACGAAAAGCAGGCGGCGGTGCAGCAGGCGCTGGACGAAGCCACCCGGCAGCTGGAGGGGCGCCGCGCCGCGCTCGACGCGCTGGGCGCGCAGACCGCCGCACAGACCGCGCAGCGCGCGGCATTGCAGACCGAACTGGCGCAGAACCGCTCGGAAGCCGCGAGCGAGACCCGCGCGCTGGCCGACCTCGAACGGCTCAAAGCCGAGCTGGACGCGGGCGTCTCGGGCACGGCGGACACGATCGCGGGCTTTGAGGCCGAAATCGCGCGCCTGACCGACGAGCTCGCGCAGACCGAGGACGCGGGCAAGGACACCGCCGCGGCCGAGGCGCGGCTGCACGAAACGCTCGACGCGCAGATGCAGCAGCGCGAGCGGGTCGAGGGCGAACGCGCCCGGGTCGACCGCGAAGCGCAGGGCAAGAACGAGGAGATTTTGAACCTTGAACGCGAGTCCGCACGGCTGGAAAACCGCGCCGGACAGCTCAAGGCCGAGGAGACGCAGATCCTCGATAAAATGTGGGAAAACTATGAATTGACGCCCACGCCCGCGGCTGAGGCCGCGCGTCCGCTCGAGGACGTGCCCGCCGCCAAGGAGCAGGCGCAGTCCATCCGCGCCAAGATGCGCGCGCTCGGCAATGTCAACCTTGACGCGGTCGAGGAGTACCAGCAGGTGCTCGAGCGCTACACCTTTATGGGTGAGCAGAAGGCCGACCTCGAGAAGGCGCAGCACGAGCTGTACAAGGTCATCGAACAGCTGACGGTCAACATGAAGGAGATTTTTGCGTCCGAGTTTGCCAAATTAAACGCCTATTTTGGGCAGACCTTCCGGGAGATTTTCGGCGGCGGCCATGCGGAACTCCAGCTGGCCGATACGTCGGATATCCTGAACTGCGGCATCGACATCAAGGTGTCGCCGCCGGGCAAGGCGGTCAAGACGTTGACGCTGCTCTCGGGCGGCGAAAAAGCGTTCGTCGCGATCGCGCTGTATTTTGCGATTTTGAAGCTGCGGCCGACGCCGTTCTGCGTGCTCGACGAGATCGAGGCCGCGCTCGACGACGTCAACGTCGCGCGGTTCGCGCAGTATATCCGGCGGCTGACCGAATCGACCCAGTTCATCGTCATCACGCACCGCCGCGGCACGATGGAGGAGGCCGACATGCTCTACGGCGTGACCATGCAGGAGCAGGGCGTGTCCAAGATGCTGATGCTCAACCTCGCGGAAGCCGAGAAGCAGCTGGGAAACACGATTCGATAAATCTTCGATGCAAACCACGGTTTTCATCGAGCGGCTTTGCCGCATATCAATCGCCGCAGGACGGTGATTTCCTTTCAAAACACGCGCTGTGGCGCGGGAAACAGGAGTTGTTATGGGATTATTTGATAAGATCAAGCAGGGCTTGCAAAAGACGAGCGACGCGGTAGGCCGCTCGCTGGACAGCGTGTTCGCGGCGTTCGTCAAAATCGACGCCGACCTGCTCGAAGAGCTGGAAGAAGCGCTGATTTTGTCCGATGTGGGCGCGGAAACCTCGATGAAGATCGTCTCCGAGGTGGAAAAGCGCGCGAAACTGAAAAAGATCACGACCGCGCCCGAACTGCGCGAACTGCTGCGCGAGGTGCTGACCGACAACATGCTGGAAAACCAGCCGCTCGATGTGTCGGGCAAGCCCGCGGTCATTCTGGTCATCGGTGTCAACGGCGTGGGTAAGACCACGTCAATCGGCAAGCTGGCCGCGCGGTATGTGAATGAGGGCAAAAAGGTCATGCTGTCCGCGGCGGACACCTTCCGCGCGGCGGCGGCTGATCAGCTGGAAATCTGGGCCAAGCGCGCGGGCGCGGATATCGTGCGCCACGGCGAGGGCGCCGACCCCGCGGCGGTCGTGTTCGACTCGATCTCGGCAGCCAAGGCGCGCGGCAGCGACATCATCATCGTCGACACCGCCGGCCGCCTGCACAACAAGGCCAACCTGATGAACGAGCTGGCCAAGATCGACCGCGTCATCTCGCGCGAACTGCCGGACGCCTCGCGCGAGACGCTGCTCGTGCTCGACGCGACGACCGGCCAAAACGCCGTTCATCAGGCCGAGGAATTTAACAAGGCCGCGTCGCTGACCGGCATTGTGCTGACCAAGCTCGATGGCACGGCCAAGGGCGGCATCGTCATTGCGATTTCGGCGGGGCTCGGCGTGCCGGTCAAGCTGGTCGGCGTGGGCGAGGGCATCGATGATCTGATCGATTTCGACCGCGCGGCCTTTCTGGAAGCCATCCTGCCCGCGCAGGAAGGGGAGGATGCCTGATGCACAGACCGGACGGAAGAACGCCGGACGCGCTGCGCCCGGTGAAGATCACGACGCACTATACCATGTACGCCGAAGGCTCGGTGCTGGTCGAGATGGGCAACACCAAGGTCATCTGCACGGCCTCGGTGGAGGATAAGGTGCCGCCCTTCCTCGAGGACAAGGGGCTGGGCTGGGTGACGGCGGAGTACGCCATGCTGCCCCGCGCGACGAATACGCGCAAAAAGCGCGACATCAAGAGCCTCAAGCTGGATGGCCGCTCGAGCGAGATCCAGCGGCTGATCGGCCGCAGCCTGCGCGCGGTGGTCGACCGCGAAGCATTGGGCGAGCGCCAGATCACGGTCGACTGCGACGTCATCCAAGCGGACGGCGGCACGCGCTGCGCGTCGATCACAGGCGGCTTTGTCGCGCTGTGGCTGGCCTGCAAAAAGCTGCTGGACGAGGGCGTGATCGCCAAAATGCCGCTTTCCGCGCAGGTCGCGGCGGTGTCGGTCGGCATTTTCGAGGATGAAGCCATTCTCGACCTCAACTACGCGGAGGACAGCCATGCGATCGTCGACTGCAACGTCGTCATGACCTCGGCGGGACAGTTTATCGAGGTGCAGGGCACGGGCGAGGGCCGTCCGTTCTCGGACGGCGAATTGCAGCAGCTGCTGGCGCTCGGCAGGGCAGGTTGTCAGGCGCTGTGTCAGGCGCAGTGCGCGGCGATGGGGGAGAGCCTGTGATGCAATTCGTACTCGCTTCCCACAACAAGAAAAAGCTGGCCGAAATGGCGACGATTTTAGGCGGTCTGGACATCGAAGTGCTGCCCCTGCCCGAAAACGCGCCCGAACCCGAGGAAACCGGCGCGACCTTTGAGGAAAATGCGCTGATCAAGGCCAGAAGCGCGGCGGACTTCACCGGCCTGCCCGCCATCGCGGACGACAGCGGCCTGTGTGTCGACGCGCTGGGCGGCGCGCCCGGCATCTACTCCGCGCGCTACTGCGTGGGAACCGATGCAGACCGCAATGCGTTTTTATTGGAGAATATGCGGGACAAGGACGACCGCGCCTGCCGGTTCGTGTGCGCGATCGTGTGTCTCCTGCCCGGCGGGCAGCGACTGACCGTGCGCGGCGAATGCGAAGGTGAACTGCTCCGCGAAAGCCGCGGCGCGGGCGGCTTTGGATACGACCCGCTGTTTTTCGTACCGGCATACGGCTGCACCTTCGGCGAGCTGCCGGGTAAGGTGAAAAACCGGATCTCGCACCGCGGCCGCGCGCTGCGGGCGCTGCAAGAGGCGCTCAAAACCCGCATTTGAAACCTACAAGATAGGAGAATCTCAACATGCTGACTACCAAACAGCGCGCCCAGCTGCGCGCTCTGGCCAACCCCTTGGCCGACACGCTGATTATCGGTAAGGAGGGCGTGACCGACGCGGTCGAGCGCCAGCTCGACCAGCTGCTCGAGGCGCACGAGCTGGTCAAGGGTAAGGTGCTCGAGAGCGCCATGCTGACCCCGCGCACGGTGTCCGAGGCGCTGTGTGAGGCGACCGGCGCCGAACCGGTGCAGTGCATCGGGTCGAAGTTCGTCGTGTACCGGCAGGCGCGCGACAAGGACAAGCGGAAGATCGTGCTGGTCAAATGAGGACGGGCATACTGGGCGGCACGTTCAACCCGCCGCATCTGGGACACCTGCGCGCGGCCGAACTCGCGCGCGACGCGCTGCGGCTCGACCGGGTGCTGTTCATCCCGACCAACATCCCCCCGCACAAGGCGCTGCCGGAACACACGGCGACTGTGGACGACCGCTGCGAGATGGTGCGCCGCCTGACGGCGGACGCGCCGTGGGCGCAGCTGGACACGATCGAGGTCGAGCGCGGCGGGGCGAGCTACACGGTCGATACGCTGCGCGCGCTGCACGCGCGCGGCGAGACCGACCTGTACCTGATCGTCGGCACGGATATGCTGCTCTCGTTCGACCGTGTCTGGTACGCGGCGGATGAGATCGTGCAGCTGTGCACGCTGGCCGTGTGCGCCCGCATGGAGGACGACTGGGCGCGGCTGCGCCGCAAGGCCGAGCTGCTGCGCCGCAGCCTGCACGCCGACATCGAGCTGGTGCAGGGCGCCAGCATCCCCATTTCATCGACCGAGCTGCGGCAGGGCGGCGCGCTGCGCCGCTACACCGTGCCCGCGGTCGCGGATTATATCGAGCAGCACCACCTGTACGGGTATTGACAACAGCGATATACAGATAAGAAAGGCGGGCAGAAGTTATGTTGTGTAACGATGAAATGCGCAAGGGTATCCTGTCGAGGCTGCACGGGTACCGGTACGAGCATACGCTGGGCTGTGAGCGCGCAGCCAGAAAACTGGCCGAACGGTTTGGCGGCGAACCGGAAAAGGCCGGGGTGGCCGCGCTGCTGCACGACATAACAAAACATCTTTCTCCGCAGGAACAGTTGAATTTATGTGAGAAATACGGTATAATACCCTGTACCGTTGAAAAAAGCGAGCCGAAAATGCTGCACGGCAAAACGGCGGCCGCCATCGCGCGCGAGGAGTACGGCATGCCCGGGGACATCTGCGACGCGATCGCCTGCCACACGACCGGCAAGCACGGCATGACGCTGCTGGATAAGATCCTTTATCTGGCCGATTACATCGAGGACACGCGCGACTTTGACGGCGTGGAAAAGGCGCGCAAGCTGGCGCGGGTCAGCATCGACCGCGCGTTGCTCTACTGCTACGACCAGACGCTGACCGACCTGGTCGCGCGCGGCAAGCTCATCCACAGCGATACCGTGGCGGCATATAACGACATGATTGCGCACGGCATCCGCTGGCGGAATCCATAACAGACCATCATTCTACGGGAGGCAGAACACGCTTGAAGCTATTCGGAGGCGGCGGCAGCCGCAGCAGCAATCGTAAGGCCCATGAGAAAAACAGCCCGGCGCCGCGCGCGCAGTCCGAGCCGATGCCCGTGCCGGAGCGCGTTGCGCCCAAACCGGCCGGGAAAAAGCCCACCGGGGCGCAGGCTCCCAAGCATGGCGGCAAGCCTGCCGCAGCGCCCGCAGCCAAGCGCGGCGCGTCCGTCCCGGCGAACCGCCCGGCGGCGCAGCCTGCGCCAGGCGCGGCCGCCCATGCGGCGCAGCCCGCCGGCAAAAGGGGCGGCAAGGGCAAGCAGCCGCCGACCAAGCGGCAAAAACGCAGGCGCATTGTGATCGTGACGGTGGTCGTGCTGCTCGCACTGCTGGTGTGCGCGGCGGCGGCAGCGGCCGTGCTGTTTGTCCGGCCGCCGCAGACCAACAACCCGACGATCAAGGACAAGGAAAACGGCGATAAGATCGACGTCAACAGCATGCTCAATTCGGGCACGCGCATCGACGATGTGTTCACCTTTGTCGTCGGCGCGGTCGACGAGGACGAGACGCGTACTGACGCGCTGATGGTCGTGACGATGGATATCAACAAGCAGACCATCAACGTGATGAACATCCCGCGCGACACCATGTGCAACAACGGTGTGTCGGGCGCGAGCCGCAAGATCAACGCGGCCTATGCAATGGGCGGCATCGACCAGACCAAAAAGGAAATTGAACGCCTGATGGGCTTCAAGCCGGACTATTATGTCATCGTCAACTTTGACGGCATTGCCAAGATCGTCGACGCGATCGGCGGCGTCGATTATGAGGTGCCCTTCCGCATGCAGTACGACGACCCCTCGCAGAACCTGCATATCGACCTGTACGCGGGCATGCAGCATCTGGACGGTCAGCAGACCGTTGAGTTCCTGCGCTGGCGCCACAATAACGACTACTCGATGCAGTACGAAAACGGCGACGAGGGCCGTGTCGAAAACCAGCAGAAGTTCCTCAAGGCGCTTGCGGCTGAGGTGTTCCAGCTCAAGAACATCACCAAGATTTCTGACATCGCGGACGCGGTGTTCCAGAATGTCAAAACCGACCTGACGGCGGGCAACCTGCTCTGGATGGGCATGCAGGCGCTGCAGATCAAAAATGAGAACATCCACTTCTTCACCCTGCCCGGCTATGGTGCGATGAGCTACGCGGGCAATGATCCGTACCAGTATTCGTTCTTCTTCCCGTATTATCAGGAGACGCTCGAGCTGGTCAACAAGTACTTTAACCCCTTTGAAGAGGATATCACCACGCTCGACATGGTCAGCGGGCCGGAGGGCGGCTCGTCCGGCGGCTGGAGCGGCGGCGTCAGCTCGGGCGAGGATACCAGCGTCTGGGGCGATACCTCGGGCAGCTATGACGACGATTGGTCGGATGACGGCGGCAGCTCATCCGGCAGCTACGACGACGGTTCCGGCGATTATGATACGTCGGGCGGCGGCTCGACCGGCGGGGACACCTCGGGCGGCAGCTCGACCGGCGGTGGGGACACTTCTGGCGGCGGTTCGACCGGCGGCGATACGTCGGGCGGCGGCTCGACCGGCGGCGGGGACACCTCGGGCGGCGGCTCGACCGGCGGCGGGGACACCTCGGGCGGCGGCTTGACCGGGGGTGGGGACACCTCGGGCGGCGGTTCGGCCGGCGGCGATACGTCGGGCGGCGGCTCGACCGGCGGCGGGGACACCTCGGGCGGCGGGTCGACCGGCGGGGACGCTTCGGTCGACCCGGAAGCATGATGCGGAAAAGGAGTATGTGAATTGACTGCTAAGGAAACCGTAAAGGCGATCTGTGAGGCGCTTTTGGAAAAGAAGGCGCAGCAAATAGAGGTTTTGCAGGTAGAACGGCTGACCGAGCTGACCGAATACTTCGTCATCTGCTCGGCGACCTCGACCACACAGGTCAAGGCGCTGGCCGACAATGTTGAATGGCGCATGAAGTACGACCATGAGACGCTGGTGCACCATACCGAGGGCTATGAGTCCGCGCAGTGGATGCTGCTCGACTACGGCTGCGTGGTGCTGCATGTGTTTATGCCCGAGGCGCGCAAGTTCTACAACCTCGAGAACCTGTGGAAGGACGGCACGCCCGTGCCGCTGGCCGAGCTGGGGCTGCAAGCATAATTACGACGGGATGCGGCGGATGCGGCAAGCAGTCCGCCGCGTTGCCGTGCCTATACAATCATACACTTTAGGGGGAAATACCGTTGAAGTACGATCACAAGCTGATTGAAAAGAAGTGGCAGGACGCATGGGACGAGGCGCACTGTTTTGAAGCGGAAAACGGCGGCGACAAGGAAAAGTTCTACGCGCTCGTCGAGTTCCCGTACCCGTCCGGCCAGGGCCTGCACGTTGGCCACCCGCGTTCTTACACCGCGCTCGATATCGTCGCGCGCAAAAAGCGCATGCAGGGCTATAACGTGCTGTACCCGATGGGCTGGGACGCCTTCGGCCTGCCGACTGAGAACTTCGCCATCAAGAACCACATCCATCCGGCCGAAGTCACCAAGAAAAACGTTGCGCGCTTCAAGGGGCAGCTCAAGGCGCTCGGCCTGTCGTTCGACTGGTCGCGCGAGATCAACACGACCGACCCGAACTACTACAAGTGGACGCAGTGGATTTTCCTGCAGCTGTTCAAGAAGGGTCTGGCCTACAAGAAGGAAATGAGCGTCAACTGGTGCACCTCATGCAAGTGCGTGCTGGCCAACGAAGAGGTGGTCAACGGTGTGTGCGAGCGCTGCGGCAGCGAAGTCGTGCACAAGACCAAGAGCCAGTGGATGTTGGCCATCACCAAGTACGCGCAGCGCCTGATCGACGATCTGGACGAGGTCGATTTTATCGAGCGCGTCAAGGTGCAGCAGCGCAACTGGATCGGCCGTTCGACCGGCGCCGAGGTCGATTTCAAGACCACCGAGGGCGATACGCTGACCGTTTACACCACCCGCCCGGACACGCTGTTCGGCGCGACCTATATGGTCATTTCGCCCGAGCACCCGGCGATCGAGCAATGGGCGGACAAGCTTAAGAACATTGCCGACGTGCGCGCTTACCGCGAGGAGGCCGCGCGCAAGTCCGACTTTGAGCGCACCGAGCTGAACAAGGACAAGACCGGCGTCAAGCTCGACGGCGTCGCCGCCATCAACCCAGTGAATGGCCGCGAAATTCCGATTTTCGTCTCCGACTACGTCCTGATGGGCTACGGCACGGGCGCCATCATGGCTGTCCCGGCGCACGACGACCGCGACTGGGCGTTTGCCAAGAAGTTCGGCTGCGAGATCATCGAGGTCGTGTCCGGCGGCGAGGATGTGCAGCAGGCCGCCTTTACCGCCAAGGACGAGACCGGTATCCTGGTCAACTCCGATTTCCTCAATGGCAAGACGGTCAAGGACGCCATCCCGGCCATGACCCAGTGGCTGGAGGACAAGGGCATCGGCCGCGCCAAGGTGCAGTACAAGCTGCGCGACTGGGTATTCTCCCGCCAGCGCTACTGGGGCGAGCCAATCCCGCTGGTACACTGCGACAAGTGCGGCTGGGTGCCGATCCCGGAGGAGCAGCTGCCGCTGACCCTGCCGGACGTGGAGAGCTACGAGCCGACCGAGAACGGTGAGTCGCCGCTCGCCAAGATGACCGACTGGGTCAACACGACCTGCCCGTGCTGCGGCGGCCCGGCCAAGCGCGAGACGGACACCATGCCCCAGTGGGCGGGTTCGTCCTGGTACTTCCTGCGCTATGTGGACCCGCACAACG
>NZ_CALWUN010000047.1 GCF_944384735.1 uncultured Agathobaculum sp.
ATTTCTTCGCCATGCTGGCGGAGCGGGATCATACGACCGTGGAAAAGGTCAAAGAGAAAATCTCAAAGCGGATATGGGAGGGTCTGCATGACCCTGACCCGGAGCGCCGGGCGCAATGGGAACGGATACCATGCGCCGGGGATGTACCCACCCCGGAGGAATGGCTGCGCTATTCTGTGGAACGGCTGAAAGAAGATGGCCGAGAGGATTTGCTCCGGCGCTATCTCATAGATTAGGGGGTGTGCATTTTCAAGGCACACAAATGCAAGATATTGATAAAGACAGAAAAACAGCGGCATTGAAAACCTTATATTGTGTTCGTGCCGCTGTTTTTTGTTTCCACCCACCTGTATCAAATGTTGTTCCTTTAGACAAAGGGATTTGCGAAAGCAAATCCTTTTTTTGCGTTAGGGGGAACCTGCGGCCTCTTCATAAAATTGCCGCCGCCGGGGGTGCGGGCGGAGCCGCGCCGGTCGGGCACGCCCGCAGGCGCAGCCCGGGCGAAAATTTCGCGGCGTGTCGAAAAAAATTTTTCTTTGGCACGCGCTGCGGCGCGCAAATTTTTTGCGGCCGGCTGCATGACCCGCGGGGTGCGGGTCATATTTTTTTAGCATAGAATCTTCACCAGTGGAATTTGCACTTTTTGGTGAAGGCTTACAGCAGGGGCTGGGACATGATGGTCAAAATGCACAGTCCGATTGTCGTCAAATTAACAAAAAACAGACGGCTATCCAGCCTGTACGGACGAAAAAACGGGCTGTCCGCAATGGAAGGACAGCTGTCCTGTGCATTTTAGGCAAAATGTCCAAATTAAAAATGCAAAAAAACAAATAAAAAGTGCAAATTCATCATAGCACTTTTCTGGTAGAATAATCTTTGTAATTTAGCGGATGCGACCCATTATTCCCAGATGGTTCGTGCTGCTTTTTGAAAGAGAGGGGAATCAGTCAACACAGTCAATGCAAAAACTGGAGAAAGGGGAAGGAGTATGCCAGATATTGTATTAACGAGAATCGACAACCGTTTGATCCATGGTCAGGTCGCAACCCAGTGGTGCGGCGTGGTGGGCGCGAATCTGCTGCTTGTTGCAAACGACGCGGTTTCCACGGACGAGTTCCGCCAGGGCCTGATGAACATGGCTGCGCCGAGCTACGCGCAGACCCGGTTCTTCTCGATTGAGAAGACCATCAACATCATCGGTAAGGCCTCGCCTAACCAGCATATCGCCATCATCTGCGAAACGCCGCAGGACGTGCTCAAGCTGGTCGAGGGCGGCGTGCCGATCAAAAAGGTGAACATTGGCAACATGCATATGGCGGATGGGAAGCGCCAGGTTGCAACTTCTGTCGCGGTAAACGACGATGACGTAGCATGCTTTAAGAAACTGCAGGAGCTGGGCGTGGAGCTCGAAATCAAGCGAGTTCCGGACACGCCCGCGGAAAATATCGAAAAACTGTTCAAGTGATATTTCGCCGAAAGCACCTGGAAAGGAGTAAGTAATGGAAATTACCATCATCCAGGCGATCTTGGTCTTCGTAGTAGCCTTTATCATGGGTATCGACCAGTTCAGCTTCCTGGAATCTTTGTATCAGCCGATCTTCACCTGCCCGCTCATCGGTGCCATCCTTGGCAACTTTGAACTCGGCGTAGTTGTCGGCGGTTCTTATCAGCTCATCCAGATCGGCTCCATGCCGATCGGCGGCGCCCAGCCCCCCAACGCGATCCTCGGCGGCATCATGGCTACCGTATTCGCGGTATCCCTGGGCATGGAAGCCACGCCGGAAGGCGTTGGCGCTGCGCTCGGCCTTGCAATCCCGTTCGCGGTATTCGGCCAGTACGCGGTTACCCTGACCTTCACCATCATGTCCGGTATGATGGCCAAGGCTGACCAGTGCGCAGAGAATGCGGACGTCAAGGGCATCCGCAACATCAACTTCATGGAAATGGCGATCCTCGGCACGCTGTTCGGCCTGCTGGCGGTTGCCGGCCTGTATGGCGGTTCCGCCCTCGGCCAGACGCTGCAGAACTTCTCGTTCCAGTTCTCTTGGGTCATGGCGGGTCTCGACGCTGCCGGCGGTGCGATGAAGTTTGTCGGTTTCGCAATCCTGATGAAGGTTATGATGTCCAACGAGATGTGGGGCTTCCTGCTGGCGGGCTTTGCTATGGCCCTGCTGTGCAGCGCTAATGCTTCCACCTCGGGCGCAACCCTCATCCTGTGCGCTTTCGTAGGCGCTGCGATCGCGATCTATGACTTCTCGATCAACACCAAGATCAAGGCTAACGCTGGCGCAGGCAACATGGGAGGTGACTCGGATGGCATATAATATTCCCGAGAAGTATCAGGATCTGACCCCGGCCCCGCAGCTGGACAAAAAGACCCTGAACAAGATGGTATGGCTGTCCTGCTTCCTGCAGGCATCCTTCAACTACGAGAGAATGCAGGCGTGCGGCTGGCTGTGGGGCATCCTCCCCGGCCTGCAGAAGATCCACACCAACAAGGAAGACCTCAAGGCTTCCATGGCACATAATCTGGACTTCCTGAACACCCACCCGTTCCTCGTAACGTTCGTTATGGGTATCGTCATGTCGCTCGAGCAGAACAAGGCCGACACCCAGACGATCCGCTCCGTACGTATTTCCGCTGCCGGCCCGCTGGGCGGCATCGGCGACGCGCTGTTCTGGCTGACGCTGGTCCCGATCACCGCCGGCCTGACCGCGAACATCGCGCTGCAGGGTCAGATCCTTGGCGCGATCCTGTTCCTCATTATCTTTAACGCAGTGCAGTTTGCAGTCCGCTTCGGCCTGATGTACTGGTCTTACGGTCTGGGCACCAAGGCGGTCACCATGCTGACCTCGAGCGCGAAGGAGTTCACCCGTGCGGCGTCCATCCTCGGCGTATTCGTAGTCGGCGGCCTGATCGCAAACTACGGCGGCACCACCGTCCGTATGATCGTTGGCGACACCCAGATCAACATCCAGTCCCTGCTGGACGGCATTCTGCCCAAGCTGATCCCGCTGCTGATCACCCTCGGCCTGTATGTCCTGATCAAGAAGGGCTGGACGCCTGTCAAGTGCATCCTGCTCATTCTGGTTTGCGGTATCGTCGGCTGTGCGTTCGGCATCTGGACCGGTAACTCTCAGGCAATGGACGCGGACGGCAACACCATCCCCGGCGGCTACAACCCGCTGGTTGCGTGGTATGACTATCCGGAGCCGGCACCGGCTGAAAAGACCGGCCAGCAGGCTTGGGATGCCCTGACCGCGGTTGTAACCGAGCTGCAGAACGGCGGCGTTGTGGTTACCATGCCCGAATAAAATCGAACAGCTCAGCAGAGCATAGGTTCTGTTGGGGAAAGCAATAGGGGGAGATGGCGCTTGGATCATTTCCCCCTATTGATTGAAATGAAAGAAATCAGGTGTTTGTGTGAGTGGAATTACAGCGGCGGTCATTTTTCTTCTGTTTGCCTGTTATCTGGGCGTGCAGGTCTTTAAGAATTTCCAGCTGCGGCAGATGAATACCGGGCTGAAAGGCAAGGACTACGAAACGGTGGAAAAACTGGCGGATATGCCGATGTCCCGCAGGCTGCTGGGGGAATACACCTGCGACCTGTACAAGCTGCGCGCCCTGTATCTGGCTCAGGATACGGACCGCTTTGAGGACATGCTGCACCGCATGATCGCGGCGACGTATAAGAACCCGGCGGATAAGAAGAGCTTTCTGGAACAGTATTTCCATATCTTCCTGCTCAAGGGGAACCGGAAGTACGCGGACTGGCTGCTCGAGGCGATCCGGCAGTCCGGGGATGAAAAGCTCGCGCGATATACCGGACAGGCTTATGAGGTAATCTTCGACCGGCGCACCGACCTGATCGCGGAGATGGACGCGCAGATCGACGCCAAGCAGTACTATGGTTTCCCCCTCGGCGTGGTGCTGTTTATGATCGCAAAGCAGTATGAGTATCTGGGAGATGAGGAAAACGCGGGCAGCTATTACCGCAGCGCAAAGGTGTGCTTCCACCCCAAGGCGCTGTATGTGCCCGTGATCCGGGAAAATCTCCGGCGGCTGGGACAGCCGGAGGATATTCAGGAGGGGATGCGTGCGCAGCAGCGCCGCCGTTCCAAACAACCTAACGGAGAATAGGAGTAGAACAATGATCGGATTACTGGTAACTGGACATGCAAATTTCGGTTCTGGCCTGACCAGCTCGCTCAACCTGATCGCGGGTGAGCAGGAAGCGTACAAGTATGTTGACTTCCTGCCCGAGTACAGTCTGGAGGATCTGTCGCGTGAGCTGAGCAAAGCCATGGACGAGCTCAAGGACTGCGAGGGCATCCTTGTGTTCTCCGACCTGCCGGGCGGCACCCCGTTCAAGACCGCGGTGGAAGTCGGCTTCCCGCGCGGCAACGTCAAGGTGATCGCCGGCACCAACCTGCCGATGATGGTCGAGATCGCCATGTCGCGCAAGTTCATTGACGATTTGGATATGCTCACGCAGTCGGCGCTCGACACCGGCAAGGAGCAGATCGTTCAGTATGAGTTCAAAAAGGTGGAGCAGCAGGAGTCGGACGACGGCATCTGATCCGGCGACGCACCTTTGTAAGATAAACGGCTAATTTGTTTTCCACGCCCAGCACGGCGCGGAGGGAAAGGAGTACTGCACAAATGAGCACGATTTTTGATATCACCAGCGAGGATATGCAAAAGGCAACCGCAACCTTTACGCTGACCGAGATCTACCAGCAGCCGAACACCTGGAAAAAGACCTGCGACCAGATCCGTGCCAACAAGGACGACATCAAGAAGTTCATCGACCAGGTCATCACCTGCGACGATTACGACGTCATCCTGACCGGCGCCGGCACCAGCGAGTTCGTCGGCAACGCGCTGTTCCCGAGCCTGAACAAGCAGCTTGGCTTCAAGATCAAGTCCTACGGCACGACCGACCTGGTCCCCACCCCGGAGAACTACCTGTCCCAGACCAAGCCCACGCTGCTGGTCAGCTTCGGCCGTTCCGGCAACTCGCCCGAGTCCATCGGCGCGCTCAACGTGGCCGAGGCGGTTTGCGATAACATATACCACCTGTTCGTCACCTGCAACAAGGAAGGTGCCCTGTCCAAGCGCGCCGAGACGACCAGCAACTGCTACGCCATCAACCTGACCGACGAGACCCATGACCAGAGCTTCGCCATGACCTCGAGCTTCTCGAACATGTATCTGGCGACCTACCTCTGCTTCAACCTCGACCGTCTGGACGACGCCATCGCGGAGTTTGAGCAGGCCATCGCCGCCGGCCAGAAGTTCCTCGACAGCACCTACGCGCAGGTGCGCAAGATCGTCGACGAGTACGACTTCAACCGCATCGTTTATCTGGGCAGCAACGCGCTCAAGGGCTTTGCGCAGGAGTCCGCGCTCAAGATGCTCGAGCTGACCGCCGGTCAGGTCGTCACCATGTACGACACCCCGCTCGGCTTCCGTCATGGCCCGAAGTCCATCATCGACGACAACACCATCACGGTCGTTTACCTGAGCGACAACGCCTACACCCGTCCGTATGAGGTCGACCTCATCAAGGAGATGAGCGGCCAGCGCAAGGGCAACAAGATCGTCGCCGTCATGAACAAGGCGGACGACGCGGTCGCCGCACTGGTGGACTACGCGATCGTTTACGACCTGGCGGACGAGCATGCCAACGCGGTCCTCGGCCTGGATTATATCCTGTTTGCACAGACCATCGCGGTGCTCAAGTCGCTCTCGCTGGGCGTCACGCCGGACAACCCGTGCCCGACCGGCGAGGTCAACCGTGTCGTCAAGGGTGTTACCCTGTACCCGTACACCAGGGCGTAAGCGCAGTTTCCAACGTGCCGCGCGGCGGCGCGCCACGACCGGGCGCGCCGCGCCGGTGCGATGCATCCCCGTGCGGCGCGGGCAGCAGAAAAGGGGCGGCCGCAGCCGCCCCTTTTGCCCTTTGCCGCCGCAATCGGCGGGCAAACCAACGACAAGGAGTTTTACAGCAATATGAATTGGGAAATAATCCTGTGGACCTGCGGCACGGTGGCCGTGCTGCTGATTGCGGCAGCGCTGGTCATTTCCATCCTGTCGGCGCGCAACATGCGCCGCAGCCGCGAGCGCATGGCGCAGTTGCAGTCGAATATCAAGGTCGGTGCGTCGATCCTGTTTGGCGGCGGCATTTACGGCAAGATCGTCAAAATCAAGGACGACCTGATCGACGTCGAAGTCGGCAAGGGCACCGTCATCCAGATTTCGCGCTACGCGATCCAGTCGGTGGAGTGAGTGCCGGGCGGGTCAGCCCGCCTCGCCTGCATGGGTCTCCCGGGCATATTCACTGGGTGAAATGTCAAAATATTTTTTGAACAGCCGGGAGAAATAATGGATGGAACTGAAGCCGAGCATGTCCGCAATCTCGCTGATGGTGTACTGGTTTTCCCGGATGAGCTCCTTGCTTTTTTGCAGCTTGATGCCGAGCAGGTAGCTTTTGGGGGAATTGTGCAGGTAAAGCTTGAACAGCGCCTGCAGCGAGGTGCGGGACAGGAAAAACTTGTGGCAGATCTGCTCGATGGTGATCGGCTCGGTGACCTTTTCGTCCATATAGGCGAGGATCTGCTGGAGCAGGTTGCTTTGGAAGTTCTGGTTTGCGCCCGGGCGCTGCAAGCTGCGCTCCTCGGCCAACTCGCTGGCCAGCAGGTTCAGCCGCGTGACGGCTTCCTGCATGTGGCACAGCATCAGCATCCGCGCGGGCGGCGTGCGCATGGCGTTGTCCTCGATGACTTTGTACATCGTGTCGCGCAGGCCGTTGGTGCAGTGGAACACGCGGCCGAGCAGCCGCTCCGGTTCGGCCAGCTCCATGTCGAAGGTGACGGATAAGTAACTGCATGCCTCGTCCTTGGCCAGCCGCTTGGCGTGCTCGCTGTCCGGCCCGTACAGGATCAGGTCGCCCGCAGCCAGCGTGCAGCTGACGTCGGCCAGCGCGGCGGTCAGCGTGCCGCTGTGCACATAGATCAGCTCGTAGTAATCGTGTCCGGCGCGGTTGAAGCAGTACTGCGTGCCCTCGGCCGCGTAATAGTGGTCGAGGATCTCGAGCACATTGAACCGCACGGGGCTGGGCTGCAAGGTGAACGGCTGGCGCAGCGCAACCTTGGTATACCGGTTTTCCGGGGTGAGCAGATAATACGCCGCTTCCTCCGAAACCGGCAGGATGTTGAAGCACACGCCGGGCCGTATCTTCAGATAATGGTGGATGGCAAAGGCCTTCAGGTCGGCAGGGTCGGGCGGCGTGCCGACGACGATACTGGCAAGCCCGCTGGTCAGTTCGATGCACACTTCACAGGGAAAGCAGAAAAGCTGCTTGGCTGTTTTGTCGTGCGTCAGCAATTGCATACAGGCAAGATGGTCTTTCTCCAGGTCAACCGGTTCGTAATAAAACGAGCCGAACTCGAGAAAACTGTCATATAACGCTTGATTGTTCATGGCAAATCCCCTATTGTCTTCCGCTTTTGCATCAGGATGTGAAAGTACAACCTGTTTTCTATTTTAGTATATTTTTTGTTGAAATGCAAGATGCCTGCACATGGGGCAGGGAAGATCACAATGCGGGCAGCGCGGCGCCGGTTTGGGGCGCGGCTGCCGCAACAGGCAGGAGGTTAGGTATAAAATGATCGTACAGAGCAAGAAGGTATGGTTGGCCGACCAGTTTACCGCCGCGCAGGTCGAAATTGCGGACGGCAAGATTACGGGCGTATATCCGTACGGCACCAAGCCGGCCGACAAGGATTATGGCAGCGAGCGCATCCTGCCGGGCTTTATCGACGTGCACTGCCATGGCGCGTTCGGCTTTGACACCAACGACGCCGAGGAGGAGGGTCTGCGCTACTGGGTGCGCCACATCGTGTCCGAGGGCGTGACCGCACTGCTGCCGACCACCATCACCCAGAGCGAGCAGGTGCTGACCGCGGCGCTCGAAAACGTGGCCAAGGTCGTGGCCGACGGCTACGAGGGCGCGGAGATTTTGGGCGTGCATTTCGAGGGGCCGTATCTCGATATGGTCTATAAGGGAGCGCAGCCCGAGCAGCACATCGTCAAGCCGACGGTTGAGCAGTTTGAGCGTTACCAGAAGGCGGCCAACGGTCTGATCAAGTATATCACCATGGCGACCGAGACCGACGACGACTTCGCCCTGACCCGCTACTGCGCAGACCACGGCGTGGTGGTCAGCATCGGCCACTCGGCGGCGACGTATGAGCAGGCGGTCATGGCGTGGGCCAACGGCGCGCGCACGATGACCCATGTTTACAACGGCATGACGCCGTTCAACCACCGCGCGAACGGTCTGGTGGGCGCGGCGTACCGCATCCGCAGCATGTACGGCGAGATCATCTGCGACGGAAACCACTCGACGCCCGCGGCGCTCAACCAGTTCTTCCACGAAAAGGGCGCGGACTACGGCGTCATGGTCACCGACGCGCTGATGGCCAAGGGCAAGCCGGTCGGCTCCAAGTTCATGTTCGGCGGCAACGAGATCGAGATCTATCCGGACGGCAGCGCACACCTGACCTCGACCGGCGGTTTGGCCGGCTCGACGCTGTGCGTCAACAAGGGCCTGCGCATCCTGATCGAGGAGGCACAGGTGCCGGTCAGCACGGCGATCAACGCCTGCACCAAGAACCCGGCGGCCTGCCTCGGCATCTCCGACCGCAAGGGCGAGATCAAGGTCGGTCTGGATGCAGACCTGGTCGTGCTCGACCGCGACTACAATGTCTTGCAGACCTATTGCAAGGGTAAAGGAATGTTAGATGAGTAAGAAACAGCAAATCCCCAACACACAGCTTTCCGGCAGGAATATCTACACCGATAAGAAAAAGCGTGTCATTTACTACGACTGGGTGACCAAGAAGGGCTATCTGGTCGAAAAGAAGCACGAAGGCCCGGTGATGTTCTACCAGAACCGGCTGGTGATCATCCTGTTCGCGGCCATCCTGTGCGCGGGCACCTTTTTGACCTGGCAGCAGGCCACGCTTGCGGGCGTGGCGCTGCTGGCGCTGGTCGAGGTGTATTACCGCAAAAAGCTATTCAAAAATCTGGAGGTCGTCACCGATGTGGACTTTGGCCGGCGCCTGACGCCGCTGCAGTCCATCCTCGCGCGCAAGAGCCGCGAGAAGGTGCTGGCGCTGATCGCGTTGTGGGCAATTTTCGCCGTGCTTGTGCCGCTCAACGCCTACATGGAGCAGTATTCGCTCGGCCTGATGGTGCTCAGCGCGGGGCTGTCGATCGTCGGTGTGTACTTCTGCGTGCTGCACATCGTGGCGCTGACCCGGATGAAGTGACAAATAAAAACCCATCGCGCAGGCGATGGGTTTTTATGCAAACGGTGCGTCAAGCCTTGCCGGCCGAGCCGCAGAACGCGATCTTGGCCTTGACGGTCTCGACGACATTGGCGGTGCCGGCCTTGCTGTACTTCTTGGGGTCGAACACGTCCGGGTCCTGCTGCAGGTAGGCCTTGACGCCATCGCTGTACGCGATGCGCAGCTCGGTGGCAAAGTTGACCTTGCAGATGCCCAGCTCGATGGCCTGGCGCACCGCGTCCTCCGGCACGCCGGAGGCGCCGTGCAGCACCAGCGGGATGGAGACCACCTTGCGGATGTCGCGCAGCAGGTCGAACTCCAGCTTGGGCGTGCCCTTGTACAGGCCGTGCGCCGTGCCGATGGCGACCGCGAGCGAGTTGACGCCCGTGCGCTCGACGAATTCCCTGGCCTGCTGCGGGTCGGTGAACGGGTTGCCGTCGCCGCCTTCGAGGTCGTCCTCCTTGCCGCCGACCTTGCCCAGCTCGGCCTCGACGCTGATGCGCGAGGGCGCGCAGGCATCGACCACGCGGCGGGTGACCGCGATGTTGTCCTCAAAGGACTCGTGCGAGCCGTCGATCATGATGGATGTGTAGCCGGTGCGCAGCGCCTGCATGGCAAGGTCAAAGCTCTCGCCGTGGTCGAGGTGCATGGCGACCGGCACGGTCGCGCGCGCGGCCGCGACGCGGGCCATCGCCAGATAATAGTCCAGACCGGCGTACTTGACCGTGGACGGCGTGGTCTGCAGGATGACCGGGGCGCGCAGCTCCTCGGCCGCCTGAACGACCGCCATGACCATTTCGAGGTTTTCCACGTTGAACGCGCCGACGGCGTAATGCCCCGCCTGTGCGTCCGCAAACATTTTTTCGGTTGTTACCAAAGGCATGAATACCCCTCCTTCGCCTGCGTTGTGCAGGGTCGTTTGTCGCTTTTATTGTAACACAGGGGCGGGCGGTTGAAAAGCCTTGCCGCGGACAAATGCGCACCGGGCGGGCGTCCGGTAAAATCGTATATGTCGGGCGGGCCGCATGGCCGCCCGCATGGAATGAGAGAGGAGAAATGCAATATGAACCAGAATCCGCTGAAAAAACTGGTAGAGCTGCAAAAACAGGGCAAGAGCGTGGGCATCTATTCGGTGTGCTCGGCCAATGGGTACGTCATTGAGGCGGCGCTCAAGCGCGGCCTGTCGGACGGCTCGTGCGTGCTGATCGAGTCGACCGCCAACCAGTGCGACCAGAACGGCGGCTACACCGGCATGAAGCCGATGGATTTCAAGCAGTTCGTGCTGGGCGTGGCCGACAAGGTCGGCTTTGACAAGTCCAAGCTGTTCCTCGGCGGCGACCACCTCGGCCCGCTGACCTTCGCGGGCAAGCCGGAAGCGGAAGCAATGGCCGACGCGGAGGAACTCATCCGCCACTATGTCGGCGCGGGCTTTACGAAAATCCACATCGACACCAGCATGAAGGTCGCGGACGACGACCCGGATACCCGCCTGAGCGACGAGACCATCGCCCGCCGCGGCGCGCGTCTGGCGCGTGTGGCCGAGGACACCTATCACAAGCTGCTCGAGACCGACCCGGACGCGATTGCGCCGGTCTACATCGTCGGCAGCGAGGTGCCGATCCCGGGCGGCCAGGTCGGCGCAGACCAGGGCGTGCAGGTCACCCGCGTGGAGGACTTCAAGAACACGGTTGCGACCTTTGAAAAGGCGTTCCGCAGCGAAGGCCTGGACGAGGCGTGGGACAATGTCATCGCCGTTGTCGTACAGCCGGGCGTTGAGGAGAAGGACAGCGGCTGCACCGAGTACGACCGCGCCAAGGCGGCCGAGCTGATGGCGTCGATCAAGGACTTCCCGAACCTCGTGTTCGAGGGTCACTCGACCGACTACCAGACCAAGATCAAGCTGCGCGAGCTGGTCGAGGACGGCGTGGGCATCCTCAAGGTCGGCCCGGCGCTGACGTTTGCCATGCGCGAGGGCATGTTCGCGCTGGCACACATCGAGGAAGAGCTGCTCTACGGCACCGACATCGAGCCGAGCCGCTTTATTGAGACGCTCGACGAGGCGATGCTGGCCGACGGCAAGCACTGGAAGAAGCACTACCAGGGCACCGAACTCGAAATCCGCATGAAGCGCAAGTATTCCTTCTCCGACCGCTGCCGCTACTACATGCCGACCCCGTCGGTCGAGGCGGCCAAGGAGCGCCTGATCGGCAACCTGCGTAAGCTGGGCGTGCCGCTCAACCTGCTCAGCCAGTTCATGCCCATCCAGTACACCAAGGTGCGCGAGGGCCTGCTCGAGAACGACCCGGTCGCGCTGGTCGAGGACCGCATCATCAACACGATGGACGAGTACCTGTACGCGACCCATCAGAAGGAACTGATGTAAGACAGACAAGCAAAAAAGGACGGCGACAGCCGTCCTTTTTTTGCTGTGTGCCGTCCGGCCGGTCACTGCGCGACCAGCCCGTAGAGCAGCGTGTGCAGCAGCGCCTCGGCTTGCTGTTCGGTGGCGTCCGGCGCGCCGTCCCGCAGGTAGACGCCGAAAAAATCGACAAAGGCGCGGAACTGCCGCATCGCGTCCGCGGGCGCCAGACCGGGCGCCAGCATCTGGCGGCTGAGCACGGCGCGCACCAGGTCGTCGCTCAGCCGGTCGAACTCCGCGCGCGCCTGCTGCAAGCCCCCGGCCAGATGGGGCGGCGGGTAGGCTCTCACATCGTAGAACAGCCGCTGGTGCTGCGGGTTGGACTGGAAAAAGCGCAGCCGCGCGGCAAAGTACGTCGCTGGGGTGACTGTTTCCGCGTCTACCTGCGCGCGCAGGTGCGCGGTCAGGTCGGCAAACAGCCGTCCGACGCAGGCGAGATAGAGCGCGTCCTTGCCGTCGTAATAGTGGTAGAGCAGCCCTTTGGAGATGCCGCCCGCCGCGCAGATGCCGTTGAGCGAGCTGCCCGCGTACCCGTTTGCGGCGAATGCCGCAAACGCATGGGTCAGGATATAGTCCCGGCTTTTGCGGTTCTTTTCGGCCTGTTTCATGCTGTCCGCCCCCTTTGGGTTACAGTATAGCAAAATTTGACCGTATCGTCCAGATATATATTGACCGGTCGGTCTGTTTGTGATAGCACAAAACAAACCAAGTAGTTTGTTTTGTGAAGGTGAGGACGATGGGGAAGAAAATGCTTGCTGCCGTGCTGTGCGCGGCGCTGCTGGCCGGTTCGGCGGCTGCGGCGTGGCCGGACTGGGCGCAGGACGCCGAGGCGTGGGCGCAGCAGCACGCGCTGGGCGAGGGCTTTATGCAGGCGCCTTCGATGGCGCTGACGCGCGGCCAGACCGCGCAGCTGCTGTATGAGGCGGCGAGGCAGCCGGCGGTGTCCGCGCCGTGCCCGTTTGACGACGTGCCGGCGGCCTATGCGGATGCCGCAACGTGGGCGGCGGCGCAGGGCTATGTGGAAGGCATGGGGGCGGGACTGTTCCAGCCCGGCCTGTCGGTGACGCGCGAGCAGTTCGCGCTGATGCTGTACCGGCAGGCGGATATGCCCGCCGCCGCAGGCACGGCGCTGGCCGGTTTTGCGGACGGCGGCGCGGTTTCCAGTTGGGCGCGGGACGCGGTGAACTGGGCGGTGCAGCGCGGCCTGCTGCAAGGGCGGGATACCGGTCTGCTCGCCCCGCAGGACGGCGTGAAGACGGTCGAGGCTGTGCTGATTTTGCAGCGTGCCGAGCAGCCGGACGCGCCGGACAGCGGTGTGGTGCGCATCACGGATACGGCGGCGCTCTCGGCGCAGCTCGGGCAGGCAGTCGCCGCGCTGCGCCAACCGCCCGCCTTCGATGTTTCGGCGTTCTCCGGCGGGGGCGATGTCGGGCTGGCGGCGAAAAACGCCTATTATGCGCTGCTGTCCGCGCACCCGGCTTATAAATATGCCTACGACCTGCAAACCGCGGTCGGCGCGGACGGCTTGCTGCGGTGCACCTTTCGCTATATGCCATACCGCACCGGGGATTACCCGGCGGGGTTTGACGGGGTCGAGGTGGGCAGTCTGGTCTCGCTGATGCAGGCCGCGCGCGATAACCTGAGTCGGCAGAGCATTCCAATCCGCATCACCGACCCGTCGCTGACCGTGGACGACATGAACCGGGCGCTGCAGCAGGTCGGGGGCGGCTATCTGCTGTGCGCGCTCAACCGGGACGGGACGGCGATCACGGTGACGTCGCAGAACAACCTGTCCCACGCGGCGGCGCTCGACCGGCTGGAGGAGATCCAGACCCTGACGGACGCCATCTATGCGCAGGCGGTCGAGCCGGACATGGACGCGCGTCAGCAGGCGCAGGCGCTGTACACCTGGCTGACCGACCATGTCCGGTACGACCAGCGGTACTATGCCGACCCGGCCAACCTGCCGTACGACGCGACGACCGCCTACGGCGCGCTGCACGACCAGCTGGCGATCTGCGGCGGCTATGCGCAGGCGCTGCAGTCGCTGCTGATGCGCGCGGGCATCCCGTGCTGGACGGTCAGCGGCCGGATGGGCGGCGAAAACCACATGTGGAACATCGCATATCTGGACGGCGCGTGGCGCTATTTCGACGCGACCAGCGACCGGGGCTGCGCGGCCTTTGGCTTCCGGTATTTCGGCGTGGACGCCGATGCGCTGACAAGGCATACCTGGGATACGGATTGGGTCGCCCGGCTGACCGGCTGAAAAATACCTACTGTCGTTTTCAGAAAGCGAGACAAGGATATCGGGTAGGAAATATGTGCCGCAGGGCGGCAAACGCAAGCATGTGGGGTTGCATGAAAAAAGGACGGCGAAAGCCGTCCTTTTTTCATTCCCAAGTGCCCCAAACGTCCGGCTGGTAGCCGACCGTGGCCTGTTTTCCGTTTCGCACGATGGGCGTTTTGAGCAGCGTGCCGTCCTCGAGCAGTTTTTCCTTTTTGTCCTCGTCGTAGGCGAGGTAGGCCAGCGACGCATAGCCCTTGCCCTTGTCGTCGATGACCGCGTCCAGCCCGCCGACGGCCTTGAGGACGCTGTCCAGCTCGCCGCGCGACATGCCCTTTTGCGCAAGGTCGATCATCTGGAACTGGATGCCGCGCTCCTTGAACCAGCGCTGCGCCTTTTTGGTGTCAAAGCATTTGTTCTTGCCGAAAATCTGAATGTTCATATCGCCGTTCTCCTTTGCCACCAGTATAGCAAAGCGCGCGGCGCGGCGCAAGTGGGGCGTGCTACTTGGCGCGGCGCGGCAGGCGCAGCACGCCGTACGAGCGCGAGACGGGCAGCAGCAGCACACAGGCGAGCGCGGCGCAGCGCCCCAGCTCGCACAGCAGCAGCGGCACGGCGAAGAATGCCTCGCCGTGGCGGGCGAAGTCGCCCACGGCGGCCAGCCCCGCCGCCGAGAAGTTGGGGTAGGGAAGCAGCGCGGCCGTGTGTGCGCCGAGCAGCAGCACGGTGCGCAGGGCGAGCAGCGCGAGCAGCGCGCCGCCCGCGGACAGGCCGCGCGCCGCGGCGGCGGACAGTCCCTCGGGCAGCGACAGCGCCAGCACGAGCGACGCGGGCAGCAGCCGTGCCAGCAGCCGGACGGTCTCGTGCAGCAGCGTGCCGTCCGGCGCGGCCCAGTAGGCGACCTGCCACTGGGAAACGGTCAGCACGCCGCTGACCACGACCACCGCGCCCGCCAGCCACGCGACCGGCAGCGCCCACATTGCGCAACGGTTGAGCCCGGCGGTGGCGCACAGCAGCGTGCATACGGTCAGCAGCAGGATCAGGCTCCACAGCGGCCGGGTGGGGAACACAGTGCGCTGCAGGAACAGCCCCATGCGGGCGAGCGAGGCCGAAATCGGCCAGAGCGCGAGCGCCGCAAGCAGCCATACCAGCGCGCGGGCATGCCGCCAGACCGGCGCGAGCCGCGCCGCGCCCGCACAGGCCAGCGCGCAGATCAGGCTGGCCAGCGCCGCGGCGTACACCGTCTGCCCGGTCGTGGGGGCGTACAGCACTTCGCCCAGCGGCAGCAGCGCGAACAGCGCCGCGCCCCAGCGCGGGAACAAGCGCTCACGCATCTACGCCACCCCCGATCTCGCCGCCGTCAAGGAAGCCGCGCAGGCGCTCGTTTGCGAACACCGCCGTGCCCGCCGGGGCGGTCTGGCCGAACTCATCCAGCCGCAGCGCGGGCAGGATGGCCGTGCCGTCGGCGTGCAGCACCTCGGCTGCCCGGTAGAGCGGCATGTCGGGCAGCGTGCCCTGTTCGGCGGCGCGGTCGAGCAGCTCGCTGAGCGCATAGACCTCGTCGTCGTTTTGCAGCAGCTCGGTGGCCGTGCCGTCGCGCACGACCGCGACGCGCAGGCTGAGCCGTACGTCGTTCTCGGCGCACAGGTAGTCGGCCAGCGGCAGGATGCTGCCGTCTGCAACATCTTCACTGATGAGCAGCACCTGCGCGTGGCTCAGGTACAGCTCGCCGGGCAGCACGCGGCTCAGGTTTTGCAGCAGCGCGGGCAGGTCGTCGCCTGTAGCGGACAGGTAGGCAGGCGCGGCTGCGTCGTCCAGACTGTCCTGCCGGACGACCTCGGCGGTCAGGCGGTACACGCCGTCCGTCCGGTCGAGCGCGAGCGCCGAGACCGGCGAGACCTCGCGCGCGCAGCCGCACAGCACAAGCGGCAAAAGCAGCAGTATTCCGGGCAGTTTCAAGGTTTGTCCCCCTTTGACAGATTCCGTTTGACCGCAAAGCGGTCATGCCGCATGAAAAACCACGGTGCGCGCAGCCATGCGTCCTCCTGCTCGGCCTGCACGCGTGGCACAAAGTTGAGCAGGTAGGGAACCGAGCACGAGTGCATGCGGCACAGCCATGCCAGCACGAGCGCGAGCGCCAGCCCGACGCCGTACAGCCCGTAGGCCGCGGCCGCGGCCAGCAGCGCAAAGCGCAGCCAGAGCGCGGCGGTTTGCAGCTTGGGCGCCATCAGGCCGGTCACGCCCGCGATGGCGACCACGATGACCGTGGGCGCGGCGGCAAAGCGCGCCGAGACCGCCGCCTGCCCGAGCACCAGACCGCCGACAATGCTCATCGTCTGGCCCATCGCGCCCGGCGTGCGCGCGCCGGCCTCCTTGAGCGCCTCGAGCACGAGCAGCAGCAGCAGCGTCTCCCAGCCGATGGGCAGCGGCACGCCGCGCTGCGCGGCCGAGATGGCAAACAGCAGCCGGGCGGGCACCAGCTCGCGGTGGTAGAGCAGCAGCGCAACATAGACTGCGGGAAAGGTGATCGTGCAGACAAAGCCGAGCGTGCGCAGCACGCGCGACAGGTTGGCGTGCAGGAAGTTGATATAGTAGTCGTCATTCGACTGGAAGCACTCCTGGAACAGCAGGGGCGCGGTCAGCACGACCGGGCTGCCGTCCACCACGACCGCGCACCGCCCCTCGACCAGCCGCGCCGCGACCACGTCCGGCCGCTCGGTCGTGCCCAGTGTGGGGAAGGGGGAAAAGCGGTGGTCGCGGATGCGCTCGGCAAGGTAATTTGCGTCGAGCACGCTGTCGATGTCGAGCTGTTCCAGCTTGCGCCGCAGGTGGCCGACCAGCTTGCTTTCGCACACGCCGTCCAGATAGCACAGGCAGACGACCGTGTTCGTGCGGCTGCCGATGCGCAAAAAGGTGAATTTGAGCCGCTTGTCGTTGAGCCTGCGCCGGATGAGCGCGAGGTTGGGCATGAAGCATTCGGTGAAGCCCTCGCGCGGGCCGGACAGCACGCGCTCGTTTTCCGGCTCGGACGCGCTGCGCACCGAAAAGCCCTTGGTGTTGACCACGACCGGCCGCGCGTCGCCCTCGGTGAACACCACGGTGTCGCCGTAGAGGAAGGCGGCGAACAGCTTGGCGGGGTCGGTCTCGACGCGGCTGTCGTTGACCTGCAAAATGGTCTGGCACAGCGTGTCGGCCGAGGCGCGCGGCAGGTCGGAGCACACGATCGGCCGGATGACGCTCTGGTTGATCGCGATGTTGTTGACCATGCCGTCAAAGAAGAACACCGCGCAGGTCAGCCCCTTGTGCCCGACGGCGCGGCGGACAACCAGCGTGTTATCCCCCTGAAAGATCGACTGCATCTGTGCGATATTGTGTTCCAGATCGGCGGAAAACGTGATATTGTCCATGGTTTCACCCCTTATCAGGGGTATTTTGCCCGGATAGGACGGGATTATGCGCCGTTTAGGCTGTCCGCCAGTGTCTGTCCGAACAGGCGGATGGCGGCGAGCGCCTCGGGCATAGTGTGGCCCGATGAGCCGACCTCGACCAGCATCGAGCCGGGGCGCGCGTGCTGGTTGAAGCGCTGCGTGCGCAGGTTGACCGGGCGCATCAGGCCGGGGTAGGTGCGGTTGAGCTCGTATTGCAGGCCGGTGACACAAGTGAGCATGTCGCGCGCGACCGGGGGGCGC
>NZ_CALWUN010000048.1 GCF_944384735.1 uncultured Agathobaculum sp.
ACCATGACCTATACGGTCGCGGCGGCGCGCGATATGCAGGCACGGTACGCTGCGCTGTTCGGCGCGGAGGAAGCCGGACAGTTCGCCTTCCGCACGATCAATGGCGTGTGCAGCCGCATCATCCGCCGGTACGAGCGTATGCTCGGGCGCACGGCGTTCGCGCTGCTCGAGGACGGCGGCGAGAAAACCACGCTGATCGGCGCGCTCTACCGCGCGCAGAGCGGCGAATTTGCCACCGAAAGCACGGTCAAGTCCTTGCAGACCGCGCTGACCTATGCCAAGAACCAGATGCTGCAGGGCGACGCGCTCGCATCCATCGAGGTGGAGGGCGTGGACTTCGCGGCCTTTTTCGCCGCCTACGGCAAGGCGCTGCGCGCCAGACAGCAGATGGACTACGACGACCAGATGGTCTACGCGCTGCGCATTTTGCGGCAGTATCCCGAGGTGCTGCGCGCCGTGCAGGCGCAGTACCGCTATTTTTGCGTCGACGAGGCGCAGGACACCTCAAAAATCCAGCACGCGGTCATCCGGCTGCTCGCCGGACGGGACGGCAACCTGTTTCTGGTCGGCGATGAAGATCAGAGTATTTACGGCTTCCGCGCGGCCTACCCGCAGGCGCTGACCGAGTTTGACAAGGTCTATCCCCACGCCAAGGTGCTTTACATGGAGCAGAACTACCGCTCGACGCGGCAGATCGTCGCGGCGGCGGACGCATTCATCCAGAAAAACCACAACCGCCGCCCCAAGCACATGCGCGCGACGCAGGGCGACGGCCCGGCAGTACGGGCGCATCCGGTGTACGACCGGCAGCGGCAATATGGCTGGCTGTGCAAGCTGGCGCAGGATTGTACCATGGAAACCGCCGTACTCTACCGCGACAACGACAGCGCGCTGCCGCTGATCGACCGGCTCGACCGGCTGGGGCTGCCCTACCGCTGCCGGCAGGTGGACAGCCTGTTCTTCTCGGGCCGCGTCGTGCGCGATGTCACGGATATCATCCATTTCGCGCAAAACCCGTATGACGGCGAGACCTTTTTGCGCATTTACTACAAGCTGGGCGCGGGCATCACCAAGTTGATGGCGCAGGTCGCGGCCGACCGCGCCGAAAAAGAGGGCGAGACGATTTTGGCCTTCATCGCGGGGCTGCAGTCGGCCTCGGCGTGGACGCAGAAGCAGTGCAAAGCGCTGCAAACCCACCTGTCCAACCTGCTGGGTGAACGGGCGGACAAGGCGGTCTACCGCATCGTGCACTTCATGGGCTACGGCGATTACGTCCGGGAACGCGGCGGCGACCTGACGCGCGCGGATATCCTCGAAGCGCTCGGCGCGCTGGAAGATACCCCGGTGCGTCTGCTGGAACGGTTGGACGAGCTGCGCGAAGTGGTGCAGCGCGGCGGCACGGACGCGGACTGTCCGTTCATCCTGTCGACCATCCACTCGAGCAAGGGGTTGGAGTATGAGCGAGTCGTGCTGATGGACGTGATGGACGGCCTGCTGCCCAAGGTGCTGCCCGGCGCAAACGCATCCCAGGAGGAGCGGGACGCTTACGAGGAGGAACGGCGGCTGTTCTATGTCGGCATGACGCGCGCCAAGCGCGACCTGTCGGTGATGACCTTCCGCAAGCCGGGGATCGACGCGGCGTTTGCCGACGAGCTGTTCCCGCCTGCGCCTGACCACGCGACGCGTCCCACGCGCCTGTCGTCTGCTGCCGCGCCCGCCTCTGCCGCCAAAACCGTGGCCGTCGGGCAAACGGCTGTGCGCGATACCGGGGCGCACGCGCCGGTCTACCGGCCGGGTGCGCGAGTGGTGCACAAGCACTTTGGCGCGGGCACGCTGATCAGCCGTCTGGGCGATATCGCGGTGATCGACTTTGACAGCGGCGAGACCAAAAAGCTCGCGATGTCGGTCGCGCTGCGGGGCGGGCAGCTGCGGCCGGAAAAGCAATAGGCAAACAGACAAAAGCCACAGGAGTGTGCCTCCCGTGGCTTTTTTGTCTTTGCTTATAATAGATGGAACACCGGCTGCATCCGGTCGAAGGTGCAAAAGTGCCGGAAGCCCAGCTCGCGCAGCAGCGCGCGGGCCTCCGCGATGTGCGTACCCAAATGGGCGGGCGCGTGGCTGTCGCTGCCGATGGTGATAATAGTGCCGCCCAAGTCGCGGTACAGCCGCAGCATGGCGACGGCCGGCGTGGTATCGACCAGCCCGTAGCGGTGGGACGAGGTGTTGACCTCAATGCCCTTGCCGTCCGCAATGACGCGGCGCAGGATGGCCTCGACCAGCGGGCGCACCCGTGCAAACGGATATACGCCCTGTTTGTCGTACCGGGTAATCAGGTCGAGATGCCCAAGCACGCTGTACCCCTGATACTGCTGCACGACGGCCAGCAGTTCCTCGTAATACCGCTCGTTGTACTGCTGCTGCGTGCGGCCATGCTGAAATTGCTGTGTCCAGAACTCCTGGTTTTCCACCTGATGGATGGACAGGATGACAAAATCCAGCGGATACCGCGCCAGCAGCGCGCGGTACTGCGGGATGGTGTGCGTCTGGACGCCGAATTCCAGCCCGATTTTGATCCGGATGCGGCCGCCATAGCGCTGCTGCAATTCGTGCAGCTGCGCCATGTAGCGCGGATAGTCGACGTTGGCCAGCGGCTGGCCAACGCGGTAGGCGATCTCCACCCCTGCGTCCCAATCCTGCTTGATGCCGTAGTCCACATGGTCGGTGAAGCAGATTTCATCCATGCCCATGGCAATGGCATCCCGCACCACCTGCTCCAGCGGATAGGCCGAGTCATCGCTGTATTCCGAATGTACATGGTAATCTGCAAACATCACTGATCCCTGCCTTGCCTTCTGATGCGGTCCTTTTCCCGCCGCATGCCGCGGCGCTGCCTTTCCCTTATCATAGCCCCGGCCGGAACGGTATGTCAACCGCCGTTACGCCAGCCATTGCAGGTTTTTGTCCTGCATCAGGCTGCTGATGCCATAGACCAGCAGGATCTCATCCGCCGGATTTTTTGCCAGCCAGTCGGAAATGGTCTGGCGCTTGAAATACCGCAGGTCGATCAGGTCGATCGTGCGGTATTCCTCCGCGAGGAAGGGCGCGAGCGCATGCGCATACGAGTCCTTGACGACCAGCAGCCGCTTGTCCGAATCCGCGTCCGTCTCAATGTGTACGCGCGCGTGGTTGCCGCTGAGGAATACCGCGTACTTGTCCGCCTGCTCGAGGTATTCCTCGAACAGCATGCCCTGCTGTGTGACGGGCGCGCGGCCGTCGCCGTCGTAGACGGTGGTGACCGCGTGCAGTGCCGGGTCGCTCCACAGCGCAATTTCATCCGGCCGGGTCAGCCACAGGCCGCTCTTGGCGTAGGACGTGCCGTAAAACCCGGACACACGCTTCACGTCAAATGTCTCAGGCGGTACGGACGCCTTGCCCTGCTCCTGCATCAGCAGGCAGTATGCCTGATACGCGCCCGCGCTCGTCCAGTGGTGGTCGGTGCGGTAATAAAGCGCGTCCGGCGCATCGGACGCCTGAAAATACCCGGTCACATCCAGCCAGCGCACGCAGTCGCCCGCCATGCGCCGCGCCCGCTCGAGCAGGTCTGCATCCGGCCAATCCAGATGCAGCGCGGGCAGCTTGTCCTGCACCACCGCGCCCGCGCTCGGCACTGCCATCAGGTACACCGGCGTATCCTGCGCCCCGGCAAAATCCGTGATGGCCTGCATATTCTTTTCCAATGTCTCGGTATTGTCGGCAAGCGGCGCGGGGAACAGCCAGCCGTCCCGGCCGCGCACCACCCCGCCCACCGCATTCCGTCCCTCGGCCTGCGCCAGATAGGCATCCACGCCCACCCATCCGTCACGTCCAGCGAAATGGTCGGCAATATAGCTTTCGACCTGCGAAAACAGGCTGCCGTCGGCCACCGACGCCGCACTGACGGCGGGCGGGGCGGCCAGCACGCGCTTTTCCTTTTCCGAAAAGTCCGCATGCGGCAGCAGCCAGAAGGCCGCCTGCATGCCGGCCAGAACCCCGCCGAACAGCAGCGCGACCGCACGGGGATGTTCAAATTGCATGAAGATGACTCCTTTTAGAAACGGAAATACAAAAACGGGTTATAGGTCTGCGCGACGAGCGCCGCCGTGCCCATGGCGAACAGCAGCAGGCAGCCGGCCACCGCGCCCCAGCGCGCCAGCCAGATTTGTTCCCGTGCGCGCAGCAGCCGTGCGCCCAGTGGCAGGCAGGCAAATACCGCCGCCGCCAGCAGCGGCAGATAGGACAGTACCCAGACCGCCGCCTGCGGCGTCAGCAGGCCGTCCCCCGGCACAAACATTGCGCCAAGGTACGCGCCGAGCGCGCTGAAATCCTCGATGGCGAACAGCACCCAGCCCAGCAGGACGAGCGCCATCGTCAGCACATGCCGCAGCGCGCGCGGCAGGCGCGCCAACCGCACCTGTCCGATTTGCCGCTCCACCAGCAGCAATGCAAAATAATACAGCCCCCACAGCACATAGTTCCACGCCGCACCATGCCAAAGGCCGGTCAGCGCCCAGACGGCAAACAGGTTTACCGCCGTGCGCGCCGCGCCGCGGCGGCTGCCGCCCAGCGGGATATAGACGTAATCGCGGAACCAGCTGCTGAGCGTGATATGCCAGCGCTGCCAAAATTCCCTGATGCTGCACGCGGTATATGGATAACGGAAATTGACCGGCAGTTCAAAGCCGAACAAGCGGCCCAAACCACGCGCCATGTCCGAATAGCCGGAAAAGTCGAAGTAGATCTGCAGCGAAAACGCCGCCGCGCCCAGCCACGCGCCCAGCAGCCCCGTGCCGTCCGGCAAGGCGCGCAGACCGTCCCATAATTGCCCCATCGGGTTGGCGAGCAGCATTTTTTTGCCGAAGCCGACCAAAAGCAGGCAGAACCCGTCGGCGATCTTGTCCCATGTCTCCTCGCGCGCGGCCAGCTGGCCGCGCAGCTCGCCATAGCGGACGATCGGCCCGGCGATCAGCTGCGGGAAAAAGGTCAGGTAGGTGGCAAACAGGACGAACCGGCGTTCTGCGGGCGCGGCGTCCCGGTACACGTCGACCACATAGGAAACCACCTGAAAGGTATAAAACGAAATGCCCAGCGGCAGCGGAAGCGGGGCTGGCAGCAGCTGCCCCAGCCCGACCGTATGCAGCACAAAACCGGTATATTTGAACACGGCCAGCAGCCCGAAATCGAGCGCGAGCGCCGCGCCCAGCCAGAAGCGGCGCTCGCGCAGCTCGGCGCTCTGCGCGATCAGCCGCGCGACGCGCCAGTTTGCCCACGCGGTCAGCAGGATGACCGGCAGGAACCACGGCTCGCCCCAGCCGTAAAACAGCAGATTGGCCGCCAGCAGGAACGGATTGCGCCAACGGCGCGGGAAGCGGTAATATCCCACCAGCACGACCGGCAGGAAGAAAAACAGGAACACCAGACTGGCGAAGCTCAAACCGGCACCGCCTTTACGGGTTCAGCAGCCCGCGCACGGCCGTTTTGGCCGCGTCATTATCCGCCGTGACACAGTAGACCACATACACGCCGTCCTGCTCGAGCACCGCGCTCTCCAGCTTGGGCACTTCCTCGGGCTTATAGTCCGCGTAGCCCGTCACCCAGCTGTCGGTGAACGAGCGCAGTGCGTCGGCAATGCCGTCCGCCGCGTCCGTGTCCGTGGCCTCGAACACCGCGAGGCTTTCCGCGCTCGCGCCGCTGCCGACATAGGCCGCGCTGTCCTGCACGAGCGCGGTATCCACGTCATAGAACCGGCAGGCGCCCGCGCTGTCCATGTCGGTCATCTGGTCGGTAAAGGTCAGGCTGTCCCGCAGCTGCGCGGCCGCATCCGCAGGCACGATCGCGGCCTGCTGCCTGCCGCAGCCCGCCGTGAGCAGCAGGACGGCAAGCGCCGCCGCGTATGTCCTTTGCAGCTTCATTGCGCCGCCCCCATCCCCTGTGCCAGCAGCGCTGCCCACTTTTCCGTGTATTCCTTGGCCGGATGCACGCCGTCCGCCGCAGCATCTTCGGGCAGGCAGCCGTTTTCATCGGCCAGCGCGATGAAGGCGTCGATATAGACCGCGCCGTTGGCCTCGGCGATCTGCCGGATCTCCTCGTTGCACGCCTGGATGGAGGCGTTATTGGTGTTATCCTCATTTTTCTCCGACGCCGCCGCCGACACCGGCGGGATAGCGGACAGGTAGACCGCCGCGTCCGGACAATGGCCGCGCACCGCAGCGATCACCTTGGCATACCCGTCTTGGAAGGCGTCGCGGTTGGGCCAGCCCAGCTCATTTTCCCCGAAGAACAGGATAATATGGTCGAAGTCCCCGCCCGCGAGCAGGTCGACCACCGGGGTCTGGGTGTCGTCCCCGTGCAGCATGGGCTGTGTCAGTGCGGTGTTGACATCCAGACCGACGCGGTAATAATAGGCCGCGCCGGGCATGGCGTCGTAGATAGAAAAGCTGTCGATATACGAGTTGCCGACCAGCGCGGTATCCGAAAAATCGGCCTGCGGTGCGGCGGCCTGCGGCTGCGCCGTCCCGCCGGACAGTTCCGCTCCCTCTACCGCCCGTTCCTGCCCGCCGCATCCCGTCAGGCAAAGCGCCAGCAGCAGCCCTGTTGCGATCCATTGTGGTTTCATGTGTGATCCGTTCCCTTCATGCTATGTATTTTGTCGTTTTTTGCGGCAGAGTAATTTATACCACAAATGTAGAACGGAAACAACAAAGGTAACAACATTGTTGTCATCCTGATACCGGAATGAAACTTCCTTCTCCTTTTTCCCCACGGGCCGGCCGGTTTGACCGGCTTTTTTGCCCGGCAGCCCCCATCCGCGCCGCTCCCCCGCCCCGCACAGAAAACCTTTTCCATTCGCCTGCCGGTATGCTATAATAAGCCTACTGGAGGGCGAAACCATGAAAATCTATCCCTACCTGCGCGTGCTCTGGGGCGCGCTGACGGTATCCGCCGCGCTCAACCTGGCCGTGCTGAGTTCATCCATGCTGGTGCTGATGGCCGCAAATGTCGTCAACCTGCTGTGCTACGGCGCCACTGCCTATGTGCTGTACCGGCTGTCCGGCGAGAGCGCACTGCTCGGACGCGCGTTCCCGGCGCAGCTGCTGGCGATCGCGCTCATCGCGTTCGCGCTGATCTGTACGCAGCTGGCGGGCGACAACGTCATGCTGCAAAACTTTATGTCACTGCTGTCGATGGCGGGCAGCGTGGCCGGGCTGCTGAGCGAATATTACCTCTACTGGGGGCTGGACGAGCGCATCATCCCCCACGCCTACAACTATCCCGCCCGGCGCATCCGCTGGTGCCTGTACGCACCGCTGCTCGGCGCGATGGCGGCCAGCCTGTTCATGCTGACCATGCAACCCGTGCTGGTGCTGCTTGCCGTGGCGGTGCAGCTTGGCGCGCAGATCGTACCGCTGGTGCTGCTGTGGCAATACATGCGCGCGGTGCAGATGCGCGAGGACAATCCGCTGACCTTTTGAGCCGCGGTGCTATCACAACGTAAAAGGGCTTGCCGCCTGTCATGCACAGGCGGCAAGCCCTTTTTGACAATGCCGTTTGATTTTCTTTCCACCGGTTCTGCGGCGGCGGTTACGATACCTGTCCGCTCAGCGCCTGCTGAACTGCCTCGGCCATCAGCGCGCTGACCCAGCGCCATGCGATGTAGCTGACTGCCGACACCACCACGCCGATCAGCAGCCACAGCAGCACCGCCTTGGCATAGTTCTTCTTGGTGCCGTTCTCCGACGAAAATGCCGTCGCAAGGCAGATGATCCAACCGATCACCGGAATGGAAAACAGAAAGATGCGGCTGAAAAACCAGCCCATGCTGATCGATTCCGGCTTGGCGGCCTGCACCGGCATCGGCCGACGCCCCGCACTGCTGGGCATCACCAGCTTTACGCCGCAGTTTGGGCACTGGGTCGCCCCCTCCGGCACTGCTTTGCCGCATTTCTTGCAAATCCACGCCATTCTGATCATTCCCCTTTCATTCTCTTGCCGCCTGAAAAGGAGGCCCGGCGCACCGGCGGCCCGTGCGGCGCAGGCGCGCCCTCCGGTGCCTCCTCTGGTTTCTCTTCCCTGTATTTATTTTACCTTCCTTGCGGCGGTTTGTCCACAGCTACCTGCGTTTTCTTTTGGGCTGTGTTATATCCTTTGGCCGGAATGGCCTGCCCCGCATCCGCGCTTCCTGTTCCGCGCCCGGCCGATCAAGCGCAGCACTTTGCCCCCCTACGACAAGAAGCTGTCCAAAACCCATGTTTTGAACAGCTTCGAGCAAAAATAGAGAAAGAGGTGAATATATGAAGCGAAATCAAAGGTAAAGCTCTTGGAGCATGTCGTGCAGCTCCCCGTGCTCATCCGCGTCCGGCTTGTGCAGCTTGCGGTACTCGCCGGGCGTCATACCGGTTTCCTTATGGAACACCTTGGAAAAATAATTGACATTGGAGTAGCCGGTCAACTCCGCCACCAGCGTGACCGTCATCTCGGGCAGCAGCAGCAGCTTTTTGGCATGCGCCAGCTTTTGCTGCTTGAGGAAGCGCCCCGGCGGCGTGCCGACCGTCTGGGAAAACAGACGGGTAAAGTGCGCGGTGGTGACGCCCAGCCGCTCGGCGACCTCGTCCACCCCGCAGATGTGCGCAAACTCCTGCTGCATGATGCCGATGCCCGCGTCGACCAGCAGCGGATAGCCGCTGCGCGTCTCATAGGGGCGCGCGGTCTCGTGCAGGCGCATCAGCAGCCGGTAGGCCGCCGCAGATACCCGCTCGGCGCTCGGCCCGTCCTCCCGCAGCGCATGCACCGTTTCCAGCACATCGCCCAGGCCGGCCGGACAAAACAGCCGTCCGTCCCCATAATGCCCCTGCATCAGCCGCCCCACCAGCATACCGCTGAGCACCACAGCCAGACATTCGCCCGACTCGTGCGCCGTCAGGCAGCAGCCGCCCTCAGGCGGCAGCACCACCGCCTGTCCGCGCAGCAGCGTGCCGGTGACCGCCGCAGATTGCAGCCGCAGGCTGCCCTTGGTCGCGGCGAGCACAGTCAGCCCGGCAGGCTCGGGCGGCAGCGCGCAGTCCGACTGCCCGGCCACAGCGACCTGCTCGATGCGCTCGACCCAGACCAGCCCGGCAACGGCCATGTCGGCCGCTGTCCCGCTTTTTTCCGACCGGAACAGGCAGGACAGCGGGGACGCAGACACATCGGTCTGCCTCCCGTGCCCCTGTGATACATGCGACATAGGAAAATCAGTGACAGATGGCCTTTTCGGTATCCTTATCAAAAACGTGGATCTTATTGACCTTGACAGCGACCGTGTAGGGCTTCTGCTCCTCCGGGCGCACGTTGGACGGCATGCGGACGATCAGCTTGGTGCCCGCGCAGTCCATATACAGGTTGGTTTCGGCGCCCATCAGCTCGGCCAACTCGACCGTGGCGGTGATGGTCTCGTCCTTGGGCTGGCTGGCGACCTCGGCGAAGTCCTCCGGGCGGATGCCGATGAGCACTTCCTTGTCGATATAGCCGGCCAGTGCCTTGGCCTTCCCCTCGTCCAGCGGCAGGGCGAACTGGTCGAAGTGGGCGCAGACCTTGCCGGCCTTCTTGATGATGGTCGCCGGGATGAAGTTCATCTGGGGCGAGCCGATGAAACCGGCCACAAACAGGTTGCACGGGAAATCGTACAGCACCTGCGGCGTATCAAACTGCTGGATGATGCCGTCCTTCATGACGCAGATGCGGTCGCCCATGGTCATGGCCTCGGTCTGGTCATGGGTAACATAAACAAAGGTGGTGTCCAGCTTGCGGTGCAGCTTGCTGATCTCGGTGCGCATCGAGGTGCGCAGCTTGGCGTCGAGGTTGGATAGCGGCTCGTCGAGCAGGAATACCGCGGGGTCGCGCACCATCGCGCGGCCGAGGGCGACACGCTGGCGCTGGCCGCCGGACAATGCCTTGGGCTTGCGGTCGAGCAGGTGCTCCAGGTCGAGGATGCGCGCCGCTTCATGCACCTTTTTGTCGATCTCATCACGCGGTACCTTGCGCAGCTCCAAACCGAACGCGATGTTCTTGTACACCGTCATGTGCGGGTACAGGGCGTAGTTCTGGAATACCATCGCGATGTCGCGATCCTTGGGCGCGACATCATTGACCACGCGGTCGCCGATGCGCAGCTCGCCGCTGGTGATATCCTCCAGGCCTGCGATCATACGCAGCGTGGTGGACTTGCCGCAGCCGGACGGGCCGACCAGAATGACAAATTCCTTATCCTTAATTTCCAGGTTCAGATCCGGGACGACTTCTACATTGCCCGGGTAGGTCTTGTTGACATGGGTAAACGTGATGCTCGCCATTACTGATTCCTCCAAAAAAATAAAACCACAGGTCGAAATACTTTGCCGTATCATATCCTTGTTTGCAGGATACCACCAACCGCCCCCATTCCGCAACGGTAATTTTCTGATATCGACAGTAAGTTTTTGATATTTGCCCCGGCCGATTGTTTTTCCTGCCGCGCTGTGCTACGATGGAACCACAATCCCGCCTACCGGAAAGCAGGTGCAACCCTTATGTCGATCGAAGAATACCGCAAGGCCTACCGTCTCGGCCGCCGTTCCTACCGTGCCAGCCTGTCGCACGGCGAATCCCCCTTCCTGCCTGTGCTGGAGCACATTTTGCAGCACACCGCCGTCGCCTCGCAGCAGCAGCTCGGGCTGGTGGAGATCCCGCTCGAGCAGATCGTCGGCACCTATTACGCCGGCCGTCAGCCGTCGCTGACTCACGATTTCCTGCCGCTGATGGGCGAGAAAACCGAGTTTGCCCAGAAATGGGTCGCCCTGTGCGACGCACACCTGTCCACCGGCATCCGCGACCCGATCAAGGCGTACGAATTTATGAACCGCTTTTATGTGGTCGAGGGGCATAAGCGCGTCAGCGTGCTGCGCCATTTCGGCGCGGTCAGCGTGCACGGCACGGTCACGCGCATCCTGCCCGTACCGGACGACAGCGAGGAAAGCCGTATTTATGCCCGGTTCCTGCACTTCTATGCGCTCACCGGCGTCAACTACCTGTGGTTCAGCCGCGAAAACGGCTTTGACGGGCTGCTCGCCTACGTCCATCCGACGGATGCGGGCGCAGCGTGGGACGAGCAGGAACGGCGCGACTTCCGCGGGTTCTACACCGCATTCCGCCGTGCCTTTGAAGAACGCGCCGCCGGTAAGCTGGCGCTGACTGTGGGCGACGCGCTGCTGGTCTACGCGCAGATCTACGACTATGCCGGCTCCTTTGACAAAACCACCGCCACGCTGCGCGGCGAGCTGGCCAGCCTGTGGGACGAGGTCTGCAACCGCGACATGGACGCTTCCATCCATCTGGTGCTCAAGCCGACCGAGCGCCGCACGCTGTTCCCTGTACTGTCCTCCAGCCATCTGCGCATTGCGTTCATCCATGCGGGCACGGCCAAGACCTCGAGCTGGGTGTACGCCCACGAGCTGGGGCGGCACGATCTGGAATCCGCCTTCGACGGGCAGGTCGAAACCATCTGTCTGGATGGGGCGGATACGGACGAGGCCGCACAGCAGGCGCTCATCGCGGCCGTGTGCGACCGCTCCGACCTGATTTTCACCACCTCGCCCCGGCTGCTGCAGCCGAGTGTGCAGACCGCGCTGGCCAACCCCAAAATCGCCGTACTCAACTGCTCGCTCAACACCGCGCACCCGTCCATCCGCACCTACTATGCCCGCATGTACGAGGGCAAGTTCCTGATGGGCGCGATCGCGGGCAGCCTGACCACGGATGACCGCATCGGCTACATTGCCGACTACCCGATCTACGGCATCACGGCCAACATCAACGCGTTCGCGCTGGGCGCCAAGCTGGTCAACCCGCGCGCGCAGATCTATCTGGAATGGTCCAAGACCATCCACAGCGACTACCGCGACCGGCTGTGCCGCGCAGGCATCTCCTATATTTCCGATCAGGATATGATCGCCTCGGACGCGTCGCTGCCGCACTATGTCGGCCTGTACCACGCCGACGGGCAGAGCCTGTCTAACCTCGCGCTGTCGCTGTGCCGTTGGGGGCAGCTATATGAGCGCATCGTGCGCAGCTACCTCAACGGCAGCTGGAACAGCGACCGCATCGGCACGCACGCTATCAACTACTGGTGGGGCATGGACAGCGGGGTCATCGACCTGATCTGCTCGCGCAGCCTGCCCGACGGCACGCAGCGGCTGATGCAGCTGCTCAAGCAGGGCATCAGCGCGGGCGCGTTCCACCCGTTTTCCGGCCGCATCCGCAGCCAGTCGGGCGAGGTACACGACTATCAGAGCCGCGCCATCACGCCGCAGGAGCTGATCACGATGGACTGGCTGGCCGACAATGTGGTCGGCAGCCTGCCGCCGTTCGACGAGTTGCTGCCCGAGGCGCAGGCGCTGGCGCGCACACAGGGGCTGCGCAAGCCATGAACATTTTAACGCTTGCCGATGTCGAGTCCCCGCCGCTGTGGGACCCCGCCCAGCCCTACCGGCTCAAGGACGCCGACCTCATCCTGTCCTGCGGCGACCTGTCGCCCGATTACCTGTCCTTTATCGCCACCTACTCGCACGCGCCCGTGCTCTATGTCCACGGCAACCACGACGATATCTACCAATCCCGTCCGCCGCTCGGCTGTGTCAACATTGAGGACCGCATCTACTGCCACCAGGGCGTGCGCGTGCTCGGCCTGGGCGGCTCGATCCGCTATAAAAACGGCATTCACCAATATACGCAGGGCGAAATGAACCGCCGCATCTGGCGGCTGTGGTTCTCACTGTGGCGGCACGGCGGATTTGACATCCTGCTGACGCACGCGCCCGGCCACGGCATGCACGACGGCCCCGACCTGCCCCATCAGGGCTTCCGGGCGTTCCCCTCGCTGCTGACGCGCTACACTCCTGCCTACATGGTGCATGGCCACACCCACCTCAACTACGGCCTGCAATACCCGCGCGAGTCGCAGTTCGGGCAGACCACCGTCATCAACGCCTACGGCTGGTACCAGATCACGCTGTAAACCGTTTTTCCGTTTCGCGGACACAACAAAGCCCCCGCCCGACTCTGCCGGGCGGGGGCTTTTTATCGTTCGCGGATGTTTACAGGCCATACATATCACAAAAGCGCATCAGGATGGCCGCGACCTGCGCGCGGGTGGCAGACTCCGCCGGGTCGAGCGTGTCCGTCGTCAGACCCTCCATGATGCCGCAGCCGCAGACCCACTGGAACGCAGGCAGCGCATACGCGCTGATCTGGTGCACATCGGTATACCCATCCAAGCTGTACTCCCCGTCGGTCGGATTGCCCTTATACTGTGCGTACCGGTACAGGATCGCCGCCATCTGCTCACGGGTGATCGTATCCTCAGGGCCGAATGTGCCGTCGCCGTAGCCGGTGACGATCTTGTTGGCCGCCGCCCAGCGCACGGCGCTGCCGTACCACGCGGACAAATCCACATCGCTGAAGCTTGCTTCGCCGCCGACCGACGGACTGCCCGCCTGCCGCCACAGGATGGTGACGATCATCGCACGATCCGTCGCCTGCTCCGGGGCAAAGCGCGTGGTCGTCGTGCCATTCATCAACTCTGCCTGCGTCACAAATTTGACCGCATCGTAGTACCAAGCGCTGCGCGCGACATCGGTATACGGGTTGAGCCAGAGCAGGATCTCCTCCTGTTCCCCGGCGTGGTCTGTCATACGCCCCTGTATCTGCCCGCACCCGGCCGCCATGAGGAACGCCAGCACAATGGCCGGCAATGCCATCCATCCCTTTTTCCCCATGTCAAGCCCTCCCTATGGTGCCAAAGCATTTGCCGCAAAGCGGCTGTGGCTCCATTATACCCTTTGTTTCCAGCAATTGCAAGACATCGCTGCGGTGCGGCCAGCGGGCCGGCGCGCCATTGCCAACAGCAAAACCGCCCCGCGCCGTTGGGCGCGGGGCGGTTTGTGAAAGGGGTAGGACGCGGCGGGATGGCTTACTGGACGGTCAGCACATCGTCGCCGGCGGTAACGGCGCCGGTCTTGGCAAGGGTGAAGGACTGGTAGGCGTCCGTATTGGTCACGACCACCGGCGTTACCGTGCGGTAGCCCGCATCGACGATCATCTTTTCGTCAAAGCTGCCGATGGGGTCGCCCTTCTTGAGCTTATCGCCCTCCTTGACGACGATGGTAAACGGCGCGCCGTTCATCTGCACGGTGTCGATGCCCAGATGGATGAGCAGCTCGACGCCGTCCGCCGTCGTCAGACCGATGGCATGCTTGGTGCCGAATACGGTTGCAACCTCGCAGTCCGCCGGGGCAACAACCTTGTTGTCGCTCGGCTCGACGGCAAAGCCGTCGCCGACCATCTTTTCCGAGAACACGCCGTCCGCGACCTGCTCCAGCGGGATGACATTGCCGGAAAGCGGGGCGGCGATCACATGCTTGCCGGACGGGGCGGGGGCGCTGCCCGCCGCCGTGGGCGCGGCCTGCGGGGCGGCCTCATTGCTCGCCGGCGAGGCGAGGAAGGCCTCAAGGTCGGACTTGATGACCGACACGCGCGGGCCGTACACGACCTGCACGCCCGTGCCCTTGCAGATGACGCCGGACGCGCCGGTGTTCTTCAAAAGCTGCTGGTCGACCTTGGACGCGTCGTGCACGGTGCAGCGCAGGCGGGTGATGCAGCAGTCGACGTCCGAAATGTTGGCCTTACCACCCAGACCCATCATGATCTGGCGGGACAGCGCGTTGTCGCCACCGCCCTCGGCAGCCGCCTCGCCCTCCTTGCGGGCGTTGACATCCGCACGGGTGTACAGCTTGATCTCGCTGTCGTCACGGCCCGGGGTCTTGTAGTCGAACTTCTTGATCATGAACGAGAACACGAGGTAGTAAACAATGAAGTATACCACGCCGACCGCCAGAATCCAAAGCCAGCTGGTCTTGGCGTTGCCCTGCATGATGCCGAACAGCGTCAGGTCGATCAGGCCGCCCGAGAAGGTCAGGCCGACGCCGACGTTGAGCATGTGCATCAGCATGTAGGACGCGCCCGCAAAAACGCAGTGGACAATGTACATCGCCGGGGCGACGAACAGGAAGGTAAACTCAAGCGGCTCGGTGATGCCGGTCAGCATCGAGGTCAGTGCTGCGGACAGCAGCAGGCCGCCGACCGCCTTGCGGTTTTCCGGCTTGGCGCAGCGGTACAGCGCAAACGCCGCACCCGGCAGGCCGAAGATCATCAGCGGGAACTTGCCGGCCATGAAGCGGGTCGCCTCGACCGAGAAATGCTCAATGCCCGGGGTAGCCAGCTCGGCAAAGAAGATGTTCTGCGCGCCCTCGACCAGCACGCCGTTGACCATCGCGGTGCCGCCGAGCGCGGTCTGCCAGAACGGAATGTAGAACACATGGTGCAGGCCGAACGGGATGAGCGCGCGCTCGATGAAGCCGTACAGCCAGGTGCCCGCGTAGCCCGAGGCCAGCACGAAGCCGCCCAGCGCGTTGATGCCGGTCTGGATCACCGGCCAGATGTAGAACATCGCGATGCCGACGACCAGATACACCGCCGACGAGATGATCGGCACAAAGCGTGTGCCGCTGAAGAAGGAAAGCACCTGCGGCAGCTGGATTTTATAGTACTTATTGTGCAGCGCGGCGACGCCCAGGCCGACGATGATGCCGCCGAACACGCCCATCTGCAGCGAGTTGATGCCGAGCACGCTCGCGGTCGCGCCGGACAGCTCGGGCGCGCCGAAGTCGGTGATCATCGCGCCGATCGTCGCGTGCATGACGAAGAAGGCGATCGCGGCGGACAGCGCGGCGACTTCCTTTTCCTGCTTGGCCATGCCGATGGCAACGCCCATGGCGAAGATGATCGGCAGGTTGTCAAACACGATCGAACCGGCGGCGTTCAGCACCTGCAAAATCGCGTAGATGAAGGTGCCCGGACCCATGACGTTCATCAGGCCGTAGGTCTCGAGCATGGTCTGGTTGGTGAACGAGCCGCCGATGCCGAGGAACAGGCCGGCGACCGGCAGAATCGCGATTGGCAGCATAAACGAGCGACCGACACGCTGCAATACGCCAAAAATCTTGTCTTTCATGGTCTTTTAGTCCTCCTTTTGATGGGACGCACCCATGGACAGCGCCAAGCGGTGCAGATGGATGGTCAAAAAGGTCATTTCTTCGGGCGGAAGCTGGATGGCAAACGCCTTATCCAGCTCGGCGCGGATGCGCTCGGCACAGCGGTAATCGCGCTGATAGCGGCGCACGATCATGTTCTGGAACTCGGAATCGTCCGCCGGGGCGTACCGGTTCTGCGTGATGCGCTGGCCGAGGAATTTGAGGTGGGTCAGAAAACGGCCGTAGTCGAGCGACTGCTCGTCGAGCGTCACGCCGTAGTAGTCCTGCACCGCCGAGACGATCTTGCGGATCATCTGGGTGATGCGCACCATGTCGGACATCTTGCCGTCGATCTCGGCGTTGACGATGTGCAGCGCGATGAAGCCCGCCTCGTCGCGCGGCAGCCGGTAGCCCAGCCGTTCCGCGATGGTTTCCACCGCCTGCAAGCCGACCGCAAACTCGGCCGGGTAGAAGTTGGTGATCTCCCACAGCAGGTGGTTGGGGTACTCCACGCCGGTTTTCAGCCGTTCGACCGCAAAGCTGATGTGGTCGGTCAGCGTGATGTAGATATTCTCGCTCAACCGCCGGCCGATGCGCTGCTCGGCCATTTCGATGATCTCGGCGCTGACCTCCAAAAACTCAGGCGGTACGTCGGCCAGCAGCTGCTGCAAGCGCGAGGACTGCTCGGGGTCGCGCAGCGCATAGACCTTTTCCACCAGCTGCGCCGGAAGCAGGTCGCCCGCGTGCTTTTTAAACCCGATGCCGCGCCCGCGCAGGATGATCTCCCAGCCATCTTCGTCCATGGCGCTTACAAAGTTGTTGCTGATGACACGGCTGATGCGATACGTGCCGCCGCTTTGTTGATCCGTCGTCATAACGCCTCCCCCTTTCGGCTCGCTGCCCTGTCCGGAGCAATAAAAAAAGACCAAACCTCCGAATACAATCCTCCCGTATTCGGTCGTTTGGTCTTGCCTGCCGAGCAGTCACAAGCCGGTATTTTGTTTGCGTATAAAGAATACCGCGGTTTGTGCCTATTTGTCAATCCATTTTTGACGCTTGGCTTCATTTTCGGTGCTTTACCCAACTTTTACAAAGCGCATTTATGGATTCTGTCCAGAGATGTCTGACAGAAAATGCAAAAAGCAGCAGCCGAAGCTACTGCTTTGATGTGCGCGTTGAGTTATCTTCCCGGGCCGTCGCCAGCCAAGTATTGTCACCGTAAACGAGCTTAACTACTGTGTTCGGAATGGGAACAGGTGTACCCTCGTCACCATTGACACGCACTACTGGGTTTACACCCTGAAAACTGAACAATAACTACTGGCAAGCTAAGAGTTTGTTCTGAGATTGCCTCTAATTTGAGGTCAAGCCCTCGGCCTATTAGTATCAGTCCGCTCCA
>NZ_CALWUN010000049.1 GCF_944384735.1 uncultured Agathobaculum sp.
TGAACACCAAAATTTACGACCACCTGTGCATCGTGACCGACGACGAGGCCATCCAGACCGCCAAGGATTTGGCGCGGCTCGAGGGCCTGATGTGCGGCATATCGAGCGGCACCAACGTCGCGGCGGCCATCCAGCTGGCCAAAAAGCTCGGCAAGGGCAAAACGGTCGTCACCGTGCTGCCGGACACCGCGGAGCGCTACTTCTCCACCCCGCTGTTTATTTGAGGGTGTCGGACACGTTCGACGCGCTCCCGATCGGAACCGCGCTTCCGCATGTATCAAAAAAGCGGGCTGCGGCGCAAGAAAGATTTGACTGCCTGAAACAGCCGCAAAAGCGGCTGTTTCTTTTTGCAAACGGCAGTTTGCGTATTCGATCAGAAAACGGCTGCGCCGTTTTCATCAAAAGCACGGGCTTTGCCCCATCCCCTTCGGTGGAAGGGCTGCTCCCGCAGCCCTTTTTCATTGGCAGGCGGGCGCAATGCGCCTGCCTGCCAAAAAAGTCAGGACATGCGCCTGACTTTTTTGGCAAACAGCAAAGCGCCCTGAAAACCAGAGTTTTCAGGGCGCTTTGCTGCAACAGGCATGCCCAGCCGCCGGCTGGCGATGCCGTCCCTCGATGGAAGCTGTACGCTTCCATCGACTTTTTTTAATAATTCTCCGCCTTCAGCTCAAAATACGCCTGCGGGTGCGCGCAAACCGGGCATACCTCGGGCGCCTTCTTGCCGACGACGATGTGGCCGCAGTTCGAGCACTGCCAGATGCAGTCGCCGTCGCGCGAGAAGACCAGCCCGCCCTCAACGTTCGAGAGCAGCTTGCGGTAACGCTCCTCGTGCTCCTTCTCGATCTTGGCAACCTGCTCGAACAGGAACGCGATATCCTCGAAGCCCTCCTCGTGCGCTTCCTTGGCAAAGGTCGCGTACATGTCGGTCCACTCGTAGTTCTCGCCGGCGGCGGCGGCCTTCAGGTTGTCCGCGGTGCTGCCGATGCCCTCGAGCAGCTTGAACCAGATCTTCGCGTGCTCCTTCTCGTTATTCGCCGTCTCCTCAAAGATCTTGGAGATCTGCACATAGCCGTCCTTCTTGGCCTTGGAGGCGTAGTAGGTATACTTGTTTCGCGCCATGGACTCGCCCGCAAACGCGGTCTGGAGGTTGGCCTCGGTTTTACTGCCCTTTAAGTTTGCCATAATAACATGCTCCTCACATTTTATTATTTTTCAAGCGGCGTTTCGCCGCAGGAAATCAGTGTTCCGCCTCACGGCAGGCCTTGCACACGCCCTCAAACAAAATATCGAACCGCCGCACCTCGACGCCCGAGGCGTCCTCGACCTCATCGATCAGGTTGTGCATGTGCGGCATGTGCACATCGAATACCGCGCCGCATTTTTCGCAGCGCACATGGTAATGCTCGCTGGTGTTGAAATCAAACCGGTCCGCGCCGTTGGGCACGGGTACCCGGCGAATCTCCCCCTGCCCTGCCAGCTGGTTCAGGTTGCGGTAAACGGTCGCCTTGCTGATCGAAGGGTGCTCCGCCGCTACGGCAGCATAGACGTTGTCCGCGGTGGGATGGTCGTGCATCTGCAGCACGGTTTGCAGCACGATCTGCCGTTGCACCGTATTCCTGGTCTGCATGCTGTCACCTGCTTTCTAATAGTATGAATTATTATTTAGAGTATATACTCAATTCATACCCTTGTCAAGCATTGCGGAAAATTTTCCATGAAAATTTCCCCGTCCGCGCACCGCAGGTTGGTTTTATGCTGTCACCTGCACGGCCTGCGCCTGCTCGTCCCAGCCGACGGTAAACCCGCACAGCTCGCCCAGGCTGCGCAGCTTATAGAAGGTGCAGCCGTCGATGTTGTACGCCGCGACCATGTGCAGCGTGCCGTCCGCCGCCGTCGGCTCGAGGATGGACTGCACCGTGCGCCCGCCCGCGGGCAGCGGGGCGTTTTCCGTGCCGAGCGGCGTATAGGGCGTAAACGAAGCCAGCTCCACCTGGAACAGCCCCTCGTTCCACTGCACGTCAAACCCACTCGCGGTATCCTTGAGCAGGGCGGCCACATCGCGCACGCGCACATAGTTATTGCCGTCGATGTTGTACGCGGTAAGCGTGTGCGCCTGCCCGTTGACCGACACCTCCGCCTGCACCGGCACGGCGGTATCTGTCTGCCGCAGCAGGTCGGACACCGGGTTATCCATGCGGATGCCGTAGCGCGGCATCTTTTGCAGCGACCACGAGATGTTAGCCATATCGCTATAGGTCAGCGTGCTGACGTAAATGCCGCTTTCCTCCAGCAGCGTTTCCATCCACGGGTCATAGGCGCCGAAGGGGTAGGAAAAATACCACACGCGCGCCTGCCCGGTGTACTGCCGGATCAGCTCGATGCTCTTTTGCAGGTCGCCGCCCACGCGCTGCCGGTAGGCGCTTTCGGTCTCGCCCGGCCGCCGCGTCACGCCGTCGATGCCGTCCGGCGACAGGTTGCCCCCATAGCTTGCGTTGTGCAGGTTGTAAGTATGCGAGCCGACCTCGACCGTGCCGGTGGAAACCATTTCCCGCAGCTCCTCCCACGTCATTGAGCTGCGCGTCTGGCTTGCCTGCTCCGCCGTGCGGATGTTGTGCGCGACCACCGCGATGATCGCGCGCATGCCGGTCTGCTGCAAAATGGGGTAGGCGATGTCGTAATTGGCGCGGTAGCCGTCGTCAAAGGTGATGACGACCGGCTTTTCCGGCATGGCCGCGCTGCCCTGCCGGATGGCGAGCAGGTCCTCGGACAGCAGCGGCGTAAAGCCGAACTCCTGCAAAAACTCCATATCCAGCCGGAACCGCTCGTCGGTGACCGTCATACTGTCGGTGTCGTTTTCATCTATCGTCAAATCGTGGTACATCAGGATCGGCAGCGTGTCCGCTGCGGCCGACGCGCTGCCGATCAGGCACCACGCCGCCAGCAGACCGGCCGCCGCCGTCCGCCGGAATTTCTGGAAAAAACCTCGTCGCATGCTGAAACCTTCCTTTCGGCAACCAGTATACCATTTTTTTTGCCCGTTGTCCACTTTCCCGCCCCTTGCACGCGGCGGGACAAAGGATTATAATGGATAAGAAAACCAATGGGCGCATTTCCTGCCGCGCGCGGCGCCATGCCCCGGCGGAAGCCGCCCTGTCAGACCGGAGGAAACCAACTATGTCCATCGAAAAAGCAAAAGACTGGCTGCGCCGGTTCGGCGCGGACGGACGCGTGCTCGAGTTCGACGCCTCCTCGGCCACCGTCGAACTGGCCGCGCAGGCCGTCGGCTGTGAGGCCGCGCGCATCGCCAAAACGCTGTCCTTCCGCACGAATGACGGCGTCATCCTGATCGTCGCCGCGGGCGACGCCAAGGTCGACAACCCGAAATACAAGGCGCGCTTTGGCTGCAAGGCCAAGATGCTGTCGTTCGACGAGGTCGAGCCTGAGATCGGCCACGCGGTCGGCGGGGTGTGCCCGTTCGGCGTCAACCCGGGCGTGACCGTGTTCCTTGACGAATCGCTGCACCGCTTTGCAACCGTGTTCCCCGCCTGCGGCTCGTCCAACTCGGCCATCGCGCTGACCATCCCGGAGCTGGAAACGTTCTCGGGCTACAAGGCGTGGGTCGACGTGTGCAAGGGCTGGCGGGAATGACCGCCGCGCTGGCGCAGTTTACCGCCGGGGAGGACAAGCAGGCCAACCTGCAAGCCATCCGCGCCTGCGCGCGGCAGGCCGCGCAGGCGGGCGCGGCCATGCTGCTGCTGCCCGAATACAGCATGTTCTACGCCGCGTCCGACCGGCCGCAGCGCAACCGGCAGGCCGCCGAACCGCTGTCCGGCCCGTTCGTTACCGCGCTCGCGCAGACCGCGCGGGGGCACGGCCTGTGGCTGGCCGCCGGGCTGTACGAGCAGACGGACGGCCTGCCGTACAACACGGCCGTCGTGCTGGACGACGCCGGCGCGCTGCGCGGCGCGCACCGCAAGACCCGCCTGTACGACGCCTTCGGCTACCGCGAATCGGACGAGTGCCGCGCAGGCGGCGCGCCCTTCCAGCCCATCGACACGCCCATCGGGCGGCTGGGCATCATCACCTGCTTTGAGCTGCGCTTCCCCGCGCTGGCTGCGGCACAGCGCGCCGCGGGCGCGGACGTGCTGTTCGTGCCCGCGGGCTGGGCGGCGGGCGACAACAAGGCGCTGCACTGGCGCACGCTGCTGTGCGCCCGCGCCATTGAAAACGGCATGGCCGTGCTCGGCGTCGACCAGTACGCGCCCGGCCGTTTCATCGGCTGCACCACGGCCTTCGCGCCCGACGGCACGACGCTGGGCGCGCTCGCCGGGGGCTGCGGCCTGCTCACCATCCACCTTTGAAGGAGATACCACCATGCAATTCGATCCCACGCTGTATGTCATCACCGACAGCACCTACCACACCACCGGAACGCTGCTGCACGCGGTCGACGAAGCCTGCGCGGGCGGCGCGACGCTCATCCAGCTGCGCGAAAAGGACAGCGGCGGCCGCGATTACCTCGCGCTGGCGCAGCAGGTCAAGGCGGTCACCGACCGCTGGAACGTGCCGCTCATCATTGACGACCGCGTCGACGTCGCCCTTGCGTGCGGCGCGGCGGGCGTGCACGTCGGCGCGAGCGACCTGCCGGTCGCGGTGTGCCGCAGCCTGCTCGGGCCGGACAAGATCGTCGGCGCGACCGCCAAGACGGTCGAAGCCGCCAAGGCCGCCTATGCCGACGGCGCAAGCTACCTCGGCACGGGCGCGATCTACCCGACGACCACGCACGTCACGACCAAGCTGACGCCGGTCTCGACGCTGGACGAGATCTGCCGCGCCGTGCCCATCCCGGTCGTCGCCATCGGCGGGCTGAACGCGGACAACATGGGCGTACTCAAGGACAGCCCGATCGCGGGCGTCGCCATCGTGTCCGCCGTCATGAAGGCGGCCGACCCGCGCGTCGCTGCCGCGCACATCCTCGAAACCTTCCGCGCGATGCAAAACCGATAAAAAATCCCCGAAACACAAGTTTCGGGGATTTTTTTGTTTCAATTGGTCGCCTGCAAGGGGTAGTCGTAGATTTCATGCCCGCTCTCGAGCGGCGCGCCGTCGACCGTGATCAGCACGCTGTCCACGCCGCGCGCCTGCACGAACGTGTTGACCAGCGAGTAGATCAGCAGGTTTTCGCCCGTCGTGCCCATTGAGCGCACCGCATTGCCGTAAACCGCGTTCATGTCGAGCGTCAGCACGCCGTCCGCCGTCGACGAGGACTGCACCGCCGCGCCCTCGGGCAGCGAACCCGCCGCGATCAGCGCGTCGACCAGCGCCTGGTCGGAGTCGTCGGGCACATCCGTGCCGACCGGCGTGAGCGTCTCGCCCTGTTCGTCGGGCACATAGACGACCGCCGAGTCGCCGCCCGACGGGTTGGCCTGCTCGGGCTGCACCGGCGTGTCGTCCGGCTCGGTCGCGTCGTCCGGTTCGGTGGTATCGTCCGGCGTTACATCCGGCTCGACCGTCTGGTCCGGATTGACCGTTTCATCCGGCGTCTGCCGCCCGCTGACATAGTCGAAAACACAGGCCGCGACGACGATCAGGATAATCACGATCACCGCAGCCAATACTTTACCTTTTTTGTTCATGGTATGCGCGCTCCTTTCGCGTGCCGCCGCCCGGACGGGCTGCGGCGAGGGGGTTGTGCTGTCATTATAGCACAACGAAGGAAAAAATCCAGACCCCCGCGCGCGAAAATCATTCCTCCGGCGGCTTCTTTTTCCGGCGGCGCACCGCCTCGGTCAGCAGGTATTCGATCTGCCCGTTGACCGAGCGGAACTCGTCCTCCGCCCAGCGGGCGATCTCGTCATAAAGCGAGGCAGACAGCCGCAGCGGCACCTGCTTTTTCGCTTTTTCCTTGTCGGCCACGGCTGCACCTCCCTGCCATCCCAACTATCTTACCATTTTATTGTACCGCCGCAGACGGCGGTTGGGCAAGCCTGATTTTAATAGATCGAGCCGGAATTGACAACCGGCTGCGCGTCCTTGCCCGCGCACAGCACGACCATCAGGTTGGACACCATTTGCGCCTTGCGCTCGTCGTCCAGGTCGACGACCTGCTTGCGGCTGAGCTCGTCGAGCGCCATCTCGACCATGCCGACCGCGCCCTCGACGATCATCTTGCGCGCATCGACGACCGCGCTCGCCTGCTGGCGCTGCAGCATGGCCGCCGCGATCTCGGGCGCGTAGGCCAGCGTCGTGATGCGGGCTTCCTCGACCTTCAGGCCGGCACAGGCGACGCGCTTCTGGATCTCCTCGGCCAGCACGCCCGCGATCTCCTGCGACGAGCCGCGCAGGCTCTTTTCGTCGCCCGCCTCGGACACGTCATAGGGGTACAGGCGCACGGTGTTGCGCAGCGCCGTGTCCGACTGGATGGACAGGAACTCCTGATAGTTGTCGACCGCGAACACCGCCTTGGCCGTGTCCTCGATGTGCCAGATGACCGCGATGCCGATCACGATCGGGTTGCCGAGCAGGTCGTTGATCTTCTGCTTGTCGTTGTTGAGCGTCATGGTCTTGAGCGAAAGCTTTTTGCTCATGGTTGCCGCCTTGACGATCTTGCCGCTCGACGGGTTTTCCTCCTTGGACAGGTGGGTCAGCGCCGCTTCGCTTGCGCTCTGTGCCGCCGGGTTGACCGAATTGCAGAACGGATTGACGAAGAAGATGCCCTCGCCCTTGAGCGTACCAACGTATGTACCGAACAGTGTCAGCACAAGCGCCTCATTCGGTCCCAGCACCTTGATACCGCAGGCAATCAGCCAGCTCGGTACACATAAGTACACGATGCCGACCGCGAGCATCGCGCCCGCCTTGCCGCCCATCTCGTCGAGATGGGTCGCTCCCAGCACGATCAGTGCGATTGCCGCGATGCACAGCAGCACGTCCAGTACCAAAACTCCCAAACCATTCGGCGCGCGCAGCACCTTTTCCTCATATCCCACATTTTGCTTGTTCATTTCTACCCCTCACAATCATATCAATTTGATATCATTATAATACAACCGCCCTGCCCTGCTGTCAAGCAAATTTTTCACAAAAAGAAAGGCTCTGTTAGCCGTGTGTGTTGATAATAAAAAAGACATAAATAAATCCAAGTCACACTAAAATCGGGACAGTTATATCTAATCTTGGTAAGAGGTGATAGATATGACTGAGACTATGCAAAATATCAGAAAATTATTGAAAGGCTTGTCAAGAGAAGATTTGGAACAACTGAATTCGGAAATCACAGAAAGGCTGGAAGAATATGTTGGTCTACCAGATTTCTTTCACAAATGTATGGAGAAAAGATTTTCCGACGGGTTGGTTTGTCCTCATTGCGGCAAAAAACACATTGTAAGATTTGGAAAAGCAAGAGGAAAGCAACGATTTAGGTGCAAAGATTGTAATAGGACTTTTACCCCCTACACGAAAACAGTTTTTGCAGATACAAAGCTACCCCTTTCTGTATGGTTAAATATGCTGACTGTATGGGACAACAAATGACATTGAGAAAAACTGCTAAGGAATTGGGTATCTCTCTGAAAACATCATTTTATTTGCGACACAAGATTTTATCTGCTATCAAGTTCCATATTGGTGTAGACAATTTGGGCGGTGTAGTAGAAATGGATGAAACTTTTTTTGCTGAGAGTTTTAAGGGCGACCATAAGAAAGGTAATCCAGACTGGAAGGCACCAAGGAATAGCGGTTTGTCAAGGAAAAGGGGCAAACAAGTGGATTACAGAGGTATCAGCCACGAACAGGTGTGCATTTCAAGTGCTGTTGACAGAAACGGAGGAATAGTTCTTGTTCCTGCGGGCAATGGCAGATTGACTACAAAGCAGTTGAGCGGTGTCTACAATGGAAAGATAGAGAAGTCTTCAACTATCTGCACCGATAGTCATAATGCCTATAAGTCTTTTGCAAAGAGCATACCCGCAGACCTTGTGCAAATAGAACGGGGAAAGCACAAAAATGGGGTTTATCATATCAATCATATCAATGCACTCCACAATAAACTGAAACTATGGATGAAGAAAAGATATGGTGTTGCCACCAAGTACATAGGAAACTATATGTACTGGTTCAACTGGTCAGAGCGGAATAGTAATATTGGATGGAGAACACAGGGTAAAGCCTTGATTTATGATAGCATATCAAGTATGCTTGTCTTGACAAGGGTTGATATACGGAAAACCAAGCCGTTTGAAACTTAGAGGAGGGTCTTAATTATGAAATATAGAAATATTTGCCCAAAGTGCAATGGAACAGATATTATAAGAGTTGAAGGTAAAGCTGGGGCATATGGCACAGGAAATAACATTCAACTGGGGTGGACAAACCTCTCAGCTATTTTAGTACACAGATATGTGTGCTGTGATTGTGGGTATTCTGAGGAATGGATTGACAAAGAGGATATCCCGACATTAAAGAAGAAATACAAGTAAGTAACAGATATATGGGAAAATACCTTAAATTGGTGGCAATTATACACATCAACACACAGGGCTAACAGAGCCAAAAGAAAAGCGCCCGCTTGGGCGCTTTGCACTATTCCCGGAATACGTCGGGCAAAAACAGGTCGTGCCGCGGGACTTTGCCCCAGTCGAAGGACTGCACCAGCTCGCGCGCCGCGACCGGCTCCGGCCGGTCGGTCAGCCCGGCGGCGCAGGCCAGCGCGCCGATCACCTGCTCGGGCGTGAAGCGCTGCCGCAGCAGGCCGAGGTCGAGGTCGTCGTCCCGCTTGGACAGGCGGCGGCCGTCGTGGTCGCACAGCAGCGGCAGGTGCGCGAAGCGCGGCGGCGTAAACCCGAACAGCCGGTGCAGCCAGATCTGGCGCGGCGTGCTCGAAATGAGGTCGGCGCCGCGCACGACCTCGTTGACGCCGGTCAGCGCATCGTCCACCACGACGGCCAGCTGATAGGCGAACACGCCGTCCGACCGGCGCACGATGAAATCGCCGCATTCGGCGGCGAGGTTTTCCGCATAGTCGCCCCAGACCGCGTCGGTGAACCGCACGACCTCGTCCGGCACGCGCACGCGCGTGGCCGGGGCGCGCGACTTGCGCTTTTCGGCCACCTGTGCAGGCGTCAGGCCGCGGCAGGTGCCGGCGTACAGCACGCGCCCGTCCGAAAGGTGCGGCGCGGACGCCGCATGCAGCGCCGCGCGCGAACAAAAGCAAGGGTAGAGCAACCCCTTTTCGCGCAAAACCGCCTCGTACTGCGCATAGATGTCCGACCGCTCGGACTGGTAGGGCACTTCGCCGTCCCAAGTAAGCCCCAGCCAGCGCAGGTCGTCCATGATGAGGTCGGCAAAGCTGCGCGGGCAGCGCATCGCGTCCAAATCCTCGATGCGCAGCAAAAACTGCCCGTCCTGCCGTCTGGCGCTCAGATAGGCCAGCAGCGCGCACAGCACGTTGCCCAGGTGCATGCGCCCGCTCGGGCTGGGCGCAAAGCGTCCGATGGTTGGCATGCCCGTCCCTCCCCTTTCCATTTTTTCAGCCCCCTTATCTTACCACAAACACGAGCCCCTTTGCAACGGGCGCGCGCTCCTGTATAATGGAAAGCAGGAAGGAAGTGCTGACGATGAAAAAACGCCTGCTCTGTTTGCTGCTCGCCCTTGCGCTGCCGCTCGGCCTGTGCGCCTGCGGCGATACCGCCGCAGGGGACGATGCCGCCGCTGCCGCCCCATCCACGCCCGAGCCGCCCCCGCCGCCCGAACCCGATCCTGCCGAGGTCTATGTCGACAGCCTGACGCCCGCGCAGCAGGCCGCGCAGCTGTTCTTTGCGCGTTGCCCGGATGTGGGCGCGGTCGACCTTGCCGCACAGTACGATATCGGCGGCTACATCCTGTTCGGCCGCGACTTTGAAGGCCAGACGCCGGAAAGCGTCACCCAGACCATCCAGTCCTATCAGGACGCCGCCGCAACGCCCATGCTGATCGGCGTGGACGAGGAGGGCGGCACGGTCACGCGCGTGAGCGCATACGGCGCGTTCCGCCCGGCGGGACGCTTCCAGTCGCCGCAGGCGCTGTTCGCCGCGGGCGGCCTTGACCGCATCACCGAGGATACCGCCGAAAAGGACGCGCTGCTGTCCTCGCTCGGCATCAACGTCAACCTTGCGCCCGTGTGCGACGTGTCGACCGACCCGGCGGACTTCATCTACGCCCGCGCATTCGGGCAGGACGCGGCGGCGACCAGCGACTACGTCCGCACGGTCGTCGGGCAGATGGAAGCCGACGGCATGGGCATGGTACTCAAACATTTCCCGGGTTACGGCAGCAACGCCGACACGCACACCGGCATCGCACAGGACGACCGCCCGCTCGGGCAGTTCCGCGAGGTGGATTTCCTGCCCTTTGCCGCGGGCATCGAGGCGGGCGCGCAGGCCGTGCTGGTCTGCCACAATATCGTTTCCTGCATGGACGACACGCTGCCCGCGTCGCTCTCGCCCGCCGTGCACGACATCCTGCGGGACGAGTTGGGCTTTGACGGCGTCGTGATGACCGACGACCTGGTCATGCAGGCGATTACCGACTACACGGGCGACGCGGACGCCGCCGTGCTCGCCGTGCAGGCGGGCAACGATATGCTGATCTCGTCCGACTTTGTCACGCAGTACAACGCCGTGCTCGCGGCGGTCGAAGATGGCACCATCGACGCCGACCGCATCCGGCAGTCCGCCGTGCGCGTCGTGCGGTGGAAGATGCAGCTCGGGCTGATCGACGGATAGGCACGCTGACACACTGAAAAAAAATCTCCCTTGCGGGAGATTTTTTTCGCAGCCATGCAACCAACTGCGGCGCACTACCGTATATCAGGATGAAAGGACAACCAGAAGGGGGCGGTGGGATATGACCGACGCGAAGCTGATCCAAGCGCTGCGGCGCGGCCAGCGCGACGCGCTGCACCGGGCGATCGACCGGTACAGCGGCTATGCCGCCGCGGTCGCCCGCGATGTGCTGGGCAGGCAGGCCACCAAAGAGGATTTGGAGGAGATCGTCGCGGACGTGTTCGTCGCGCTGTGGCGCAGCGCCGGCCGGTTGGACGAAACCCGCCCGCTGACCGCCTATCTGGCTGCCATCGCGCGCAACGCCGCCGTCGACCGGCTGCGCCGCCTGCGGCCGGAAAGCCCGCTGCCCGAGGACGATGTCCTGACCGCGGACGAGACCCAGCAGCCCGAAACCGAGGCGCTCCGGCGCGACCGGGCGGAGACGTTGCGCCGCGTGCTGCTCGGCCTGCCCGCGGACGACCGCGAAATCTTCGTGCGGTTCTACTATTACCGGCAGGGCGTGCGCGAGATCGCGGCGCAGATGCAGATGAACGAGTCGACCGTCAAGGCGCGGCTGGCGCGCGGACGCGCCAAGCTGCGCGACAAACTGACCAAGGAGGTAGGCGGCTATGCGGATCTCTGAACTGTTTGACGAACTGAGCCAAGACGAGCTGGACGGCCTGCTCGACCTGCCGGTGCGCGGCACAGAAGCCGTATCCGCGCACGATATCCGCCGCCGGGTCGACCGGATGCTCGACGAGGACCCCACGGAGAGGAGGGTTCTTATGAAACGGACATACAAAAGAGCGCTGTGCGCGGCGCTGATCGCCGCCGTGCTGCTGACCGGCGCGCTGGCCGCCGCGTCCCGCCTCAACCTGCTGCGCGGCTGGCTGTCGGACGACGGTATCGGCGAGCTGGTTGTCAACACCGAAAAGCGGTCGATCGAAAACGGCGACCTGCGGCTGACGCTCGAGGAGTCGCTGGCCGACGAAACCCTGACCTATATCGCCTACTCACTGACCGCGCTGACCGACGAGGGGCAGGCCATCCTCGACGGCCTGCGGCCGGATGAGGGCATCACGGAAACAAGCTCCAGCCCGATCGTCGCACCGGCCTACGACGATACGCGGGACGCGCTGGTCGAACTGCACACCGACGGCTCGACCCGCGTCACCAACCGCGGCGACAAGGTCTCGTCCATACGGACGCAGACCATTCCGTCCAACCAGCCGGACACGCTGCTGTACCGCTCCTATTTCCTCGGTGAGGGCGGCGTCTACCTGACGCTCGACGGTGCGGACGGCCAGCTGGATGTACCGCAGACTGCAAACGCACAGAGCGCCGAGATCGAATTCGACTTCCCCACCAAGGTACCGCTGCCCAACGGCGAGGAAGCGACATTCTACTCGCTGCGCCTGACCAGCCTTGGCTACGCGCTGGACGCGAATGCGTGGTTCGCGGACAGCAGCAAGCGGCAATTCGAGCTGGAATATATGCTGCACCTGCGGATGAAGGACGGCAGCATCCGCACGATGACCCAGCTGGCGGTGGACGGCACCTACACCGGCGGCCTTGGCCGCTGGAACGAGATGCTCGACCTGCAAACGGTCGACGCCGTCATCCTGAACGACACCGCCTACTATCTGGACGGCCGCGACCCCGAGCCATACGATCTGCCGGAGGAATACGGCGTCGTCCGGATCACTCCTGCGCCCCTCTACGCTATTCCCTATCCGCAAAACGACGAGATGCGGGACTTCATGCTGGGCGGCTACCCCGCCAGAGACCTGCTCGAGCCGCTCGGCGGCACAGTCGACTGGGACGCGGGCACCCAGACCGCCGTGCTGACGCTGGACGGGTACAGCTGCACGGTCACGGTCGGCAGCCCGACCCTGCAGTACGGCGGCGGCGAGACCTATACCGACCCGCTCTATCCCTCCCTTGCCGAGGTGGTCGACGGCGAACTGTACCTCGCGCCGTTCGGCTTCGAGCGTTTCCTCGGCCTGCGCGGCTGCGGCTGCGACCGCTGCGAGGGCAACATCATGGACCCGAGCGATATCCAAGCGGTCTATTATACAAAATAATCCCCGCCGGAAGCCCGCGCCTTTGCGCGGGCTTCCGGCGGCTGTCGAAAAACATAGTTTTCGACAGCCTTTCGATCGGAACCACGCTTCCGATCGAATCAAATGTATCAAAAAATCGGGCACGACCCAGGCCGCCTTCTCTTGGCCTGCGGCCAATTCACCTTGAAGCTCGCTTTTTTGATGCCGCTCACAGAGCGGCTAAACAATGCGCGCTGCGGCGCGAGGACTTTATCGACAGCCCGTTCCCTTTTGCTGCAATTCCCCCCTTGACAAACCCGGAAATTGCCTGTATCCTTAATTCATAGAAAACACCTATGAATTAAGGAAATTAAGGCGGCAGCGCACCATCCGGCAAGAACGGCTCGCGCGCGGTCGCCCCCAAGAAAGGCGGTATCCCCATGGCAGATATCAAGCACAGCTTTGCCGAGCTGATCGGCAGCACCCCGCTGTACGCGGCGGACAAATTCGCAAACAAGGTGGGCGCGGACGCGCGCATCCTTGCCAAACTCGAGTATTTCAACCCGGCGGGCTCGGTCAAGGACCGCGTCGCGAACGCGATGATCGAACAGGCCGAGCAGAGCGGCGCGCTCCGTCCGGGCGCGACCATCATCGAGCCGACCAGCGGCAATACCGGCATCGGCCTTGCGGCGGTCGCGGCGGCCAAGGGCTACCGCATCATCCTGACCATGCCCGAGACGATGAGCGCCGAGCGCCGCAACATGCTCAAGGCCTACGGCGCCGAGCTGGTGCTGACCGACGGCGCCAAGGGCATGTCGGGCGCGATCGCCAAGGCCGACGAGCTGGCCAAGGAGATCAAAAACAGCTTTATCCCCGGCCAGTTCGTCAACCCGGCCAACCCGGCCGCGCACTACGCCTCGACCGGCCCCGAGCTGTGGGCGCAGACCGACGGCCAGATCGACATTTTCGTCGCGGGCGTCGGCACGGGCGGCACGATCACCGGCGTCGGCCGCTACCTCAGGGAGCAGAACCCCAGCATCCAGGTCGTCGGCGTCGAGCCGGACGAGTCCCCCGTGCTGACCACCGGCAAGGGCGGCCCGCACAAGATACAGGGCATCGGCGCGGGCTTTGTGCCCGAGGTGCTCGACACCCAGATCTACGACGAGGTTATGCGCGTCAAGGGCGACGACGCCTTTGCCGCCGCGCGCACCTTCACGCACAGCGAGGGGCTGTTCATCGGCATTTCGTCGGGCGCGGCGCTGCACGCCGCCGCCCAGCTCGCCCAGCGCCCGGAAAACAAGGGCAAGACCATCGTCGCCCTGCTGCCGGACACCGGCGACCGCTACCTGTCCACCCCGCTGGTCAGCGAATAACGCACGCTGCGGACAGCATCCCCCTTGTATCTGCCCGCCCCGATGTGCTATCATGGTGATAAAGAATGTGAGGGATGCAGCATGGAAAAAAGCGCGATCCAACAGTTTTTGGAGGACGTGCCGCGGCAAATCGTCACCCGCGGCAAAAAATACTATCAGGACGGCAAGGTCACCGGGCTGACCCGGGACGGCAACCGCTGCCGGGCACAGGTGGCCGGCAGCGGCGGGCAGTCCTACACGGTGGAGGTCGACCTGACCGAACAGGGGCAGGTCGACAGCGTTGCGTGCGAATGCCCGTATGAGTTTGGCGATGTGTGCAAGCACGCCGTTGCCGTGCTGCTCACCATCGAAAACGGCGCGCCCAAGGCGCGAACGCCCAGCCGCCGGAAAGCGCCGCAGCAGGACGATGTCACGCTGGAAACGCTGGTCGCGCAGGCCGACCGGAAGGCATTGGAGGCGCTCGTACTCAAGCAGGCCGTGGCGGACGACATGTTCCGCAATCAGGCCATGGTCGCGCTCGGCGCGCCCGCCAAGCAGCAGCTGGCGCTGGCCAAGGAGCGGCTGCAGCTGGTCATCCGGCGCAACACCCACCGGGGCTACATGGACACACGCGGCTGCGACGCTGTCTGCATCGTGATGGACGATATCGTGGATTCCGCCAACCGCCTCACGGCGCAGGGCGCCCCCCTCTCCGCGTTGACGCTGGCCGCGTTTGTGTTCAGCAAAGGGTACGGTCTGGCCTCGTGGGCGGACAGCAGCTCGGGTTCGCTGGGCTTTTCGCTCGACTGCGCCGCCGAGGCATTGCAAACAGCCACCACGGCGCTGCAATCCGGCACGCCGGAGGACCGACGGGCAGCGCTCGACCTGCTGTGCAAAACCGCGAAATCCAAGGCGTTCGACGGCTGGGGTTCCCCCCGGTACGACCCGCTCCGCTGCGCCGCCCAACTGGCAGATGCCAAAAGCTGCGCCAAGGTCGAAAAAGTGCTGGATGCGCTGCTGGCGAACGCCTATCAGAGTGGGCGGGACTATTCTGTCCGGAACGCGCAAGAGGAAGACCTCATCGTGCGGTTCTATCTCCGGCAGACGTTGGAAGGGCCGCAGGCCGCGCGCGCTTTTCTGGATGACCATTTGGAGCACGACCGCCTCCGGCAGCTTGCGGTGCAAGGCGACATCGACGCGGGGCAGTTTGACCGTGCAGAGCAGCTCTGCCTTGTCAAAACCAAGGAGGAGTCCTTCCATCCCTACGGCAGACCCAGCCAGTGGCAATACATGCTGCGGGACATTTATCAAAAATCCGGGCAACAGGATAAGCTGACCGCCCAACTGCGGCAGCTCGTCCTATCCGGCGACCTGAACAGCTTCGATGATCTGAAAAGCCATCTGCAGCAGGCCGGGACGTGGGACGAAGCCTATCCCGGCCTGCTGCGGGACATTGCCAGCCACCGCTCACCACAGGATTATATGTACATTTTGTCCAAAGAGGGCGAAACAGACCTGCTGATGGCGCAGGTCAGGCTGGAACCGGGCTGCGTGTTTACCTATGGCAAGCAGCTGGCGCGCCAATATCCCGACGAAGTATACGGTCTGTGCGCCGCGCGCATCCGCAATGACGGCAAGCAGGCGTCTACCCGGCGGGATTATCAGAAGGTATGCAGCCTGCTGGCGCAGCTGGCCTCCTTTGGCGGCGTGCTTCAGGCGCAGGCGCTGATTGCCGAGCTGCGCGCGGCCTATCCCCGCCGCTCCGCCCTGCTGGACGAGCTGAACAAAACCGAGCGCCGGTTGATGCAGAACACCCGGTAAACAGACAAGCCCCCGGACCGCAGTCCGGGGGCTTGCTTTGCGATGCATTGGCGGCAAAAAAGCCACGCTTTCCCGCAGGAAAGGTGGCTTTGATGGAGCTGCTGACCGGATTTGAACCGGTGACCTCATCCTTACCAAGGATGCACTCTACCTACTGAGCTACAGCAGCAAAAGAAACGGCGACTCAAATCGCCGTTTGAATGGCGACCCGGATGGGACTTGAACCCACGGCCTCCAGCGTGACAGGCTGGCGCTCTAACCAACTGAGCTACCGGGCCAGATATGAATTTTTGGTGGGCCTTCGGGGACTCGAACCCGGGACCGACCGGTTATGAGCCGGTTGCTCTAACCAACTGAGCTAAAGGCCCATAGACAGGGGTGTTACAGTACTTTGCCGCCACGATGTATGGTGGCGGCAAAGCCTGAAACAAATGGCTCCTCAAGTTGGACTCGAACCAACGACCCTGCGGTTAACAGCCGCATGCTCTACCAACTGAGCTATTGAGGAATGTCGAGCGGATCAAGGCGATCCGCCTGTGTGCGCGTCGAGTTATCTTCCCGGGCCGTCGCCAGCCAAGTATTGTCACCGTAAACGAGCTTAACTACTGTGTTCG
>NZ_CALWUN010000050.1 GCF_944384735.1 uncultured Agathobaculum sp.
ATTCCGGCACACCACCTTTTGGCTTTTGACAATATTATACCATGCCTGGGGTAGCTTTGCATTAAATCAGTGGTTCCATAGGTGTCGCCCAGCGCCTCGCGGCGCACGAGCGCGCCTTCGACACGGCGCGCCGCGCCGGGCGCGGGGCAGAACAGCCGCGCGGCGTGGCGGATGAGGTCGCGCCGGGTGCGCGGCGCGGACACCGCGCGGATGGCGAGCGTGTCGAGCAGGTCGACCACGCAGGCGCTCAGCGCGCCGGTGTAGCGCAGGTCGGCTGCGGGCGGCGCAGCCGGCACGGGCGCGGCGGATTGGCGCTGGAAATCGTCGATCGCGTTTTGCAGCAGGATGCGGTCCTTTTCCTGCAAAACGGTGCTGACCACGATATGCGGGAAGTCGACGCGCAGCGGCACGGTCGAGATAATCAAGCCGACGCCCTCGCGCCGCAGCGCGTCGGTATCCAGCCCGCGCAGCGGGCACATGCGCTCGACCGCGATCAGCGGGAACTCCCGGTCGAGCTGGCTGGTCAGGAAACGGCTGGTCGCCAGCCCCATCGGGCAGACGACGACCGCGCGCAGGCGGCGGCGCGTCTTTTCGCACTCCTCGAGCACCGCGCCGAAGTGCATGGCGAGAAAGCCCGCCTCTTCGTCCGGGATGGGCGGCAGGCGCAGCGTGCGCGCGGCCTCGCCGCACACCAGCCGCACCGCGTCCCACAGCGCGGGATATTGTGCGCGCACCGCGTCCAGCTGCGGGTTTTCGATGCGTTCGCCGCGCGTGATGCGCAGCAGCATGGGGCGCAGGTGGGCGCACAGGTCGGCGCGGAAGGTGGAAAAGCCGGTCAGCGTTACGCCGGTCTCGCGCTCCATGCCTTGGATGAGCAGTGCGGCCAGCTGGCTGATTTGCAGCTGCTGCGGGTCGTCCCAGTCCTGTTCGCCTGCGGCTGCCTGTAAATACCGTTCCAGATAGGCTGCTTCGCCTGCGGGCAGGCGCACGCCGAGCGCGCCCTCGACCGACAGCAGCAACGCGGCTGCGTCCCGCCCGGCGGTATCGCGCGGGCCGTCCGCGGACAGTGTGCCGCCGCGCACCTGCCCGGCCAGCAGCGTCAGGTGCAGCACGAGCGCGACGAACGCGCTGTCGCTGAACACAAAACGGCCGCGCCGCTCAAAGCCTTGCAGCACGCGCGCGACGGTCTGCATGTCCTGCCGGTCGAGCAGGTCGAGTGTCGTGCCGCCCTGCCGCGTTTCGAGGAACTGCTGCCAGTCCATCTGGGTCAGCTGCGGCCGCAGGCGCACGCCCATCGCGCGGCGCAGGTTTTCGGGCGTGCCATCCAGCCAGACGCCGACGCCCGCGCGCCGCACGAGCGCCACCCCACGGGCGAGCAGCCAGTCGGCGGCGGCGTTCAGGTCGCTGGATAAGGTATGCTCGGATACGTCCAGCCGGTCGGCCAGCCACTGGGTCTTGACCGGTTCGTCCGCCGCAAACAGCAGCGCGAGCAGGCGGTCGATGCGCTCATTTTTGGACAGCGCCACGCCGCCGCCCAGCAGCGCGCGCAGCGCGGCGCGGCGGTCTTCGTCCTCCTCCAGCCGCATGCCCTGTCCCGGGCTGCGGACAAAGCGGAAGCCCGCCGCCGACAGCCATTTTTCCATGCCCGGCAGCTCGCGCATGACCGTGCGGCGGCTGACGCCCACGCTCTCGCCCAGCGCGGCCGCCGTCAGCCAGACCGAGGGCAGGTCGGCCAGCTTGCGGAGCAGCTTGCGGCCGTTGTCAGTCAGCAAGGGCAACGATGATTGCTTTGCCATGTGCTGCACCCCCTTTCCCGTTGGTTTTCCCTATTATAACACAGGCCGTCCGCAAAAGTACATGCCCGGAAGGGTGGCGGGGCAGATGCAATTTTGCCCGCGGACGCTGGTGCCAAACCCGCGCAAGGTGCGCGCTGGACGCGGGATGCTTGGGCAAAAACGCCAAAGCGTCCGGCTGGTATCGGGCAGGATGCACAGAAAGCCTGCGGTTGGCACTGTCGCCGCTGGACAACAGTGCCATAACTCCCGCTTGCCTTTGCCCTGTCCGGCCGATACAATAAAGGCACAAAACGAAAGCGCCGCCGTCCGGGGAAAGCCAACAGCCGGACGGCACCAAAGAACGTAACAGGGAACGCACCGTGCCGGACGTCCGGCGCCGCGCCGGGGGGCGCGGTCAGGCGGTGCAGACGAAAGAGAAAAAGGAGTTGCTTTTCCGTATGAAAAACGCAATTGCCCGTTTCGGCAAGTTCCTCAGCGCAATGGTCATGCCGAACATCGGCGCTTTCATCGCTTGGGGCTTTATCACCGCATTGTTCATCGACACCGGCTGGGTGCCCAACGCCGACCTCGCCTCCATCCAGCCGTTCATGCTGACCTACCTGCTGCCCGTGCTGATTGCGGCGCAGGGCGGCAAGATGGTCGGCGGCGACCGCGGCCGCGTCATGGGCGCGATCGCCGTCATGGGCTGCATCGCGGGCGTCGGCGGCACGGACGGCCAGCCGATGCTGATGGGCGCGATGATCATGGGCCCGCTGGCGGGCTGGGTCATCAAGAAGTTCGATCAGGCGATGGAAAACCGCATGCCCGCGGGCTTTGAAATGCTGATCAACAACTTCTCGGTCGGTATCTTCGGCATGGTGATGGCGATTATCGGCTACTATGCAGTTGGCCCGGTGATGAGCGCCATCCTGACCGTGCTGTCCGCCGGCGTCAACTTCCTCGTCGAGCGCAGCCTGCTGCCGCTCGTGTCCATCTTCCTTGAGCCTGCCAAGGTGCTGTTCCTCAACAATGCCATCAACCACGGCGTGTTCACGCCCATCGGCGCGGAGCAGGTCGCGGCGGCCGGCAAGTCGATCATGTACATGCTCGAGACCAACCCCGGCCCCGGTCTGGGCGTGCTGCTGGCCTACATGTTCTTCTCCAAGGATCGCACGACCAAGGGCTCGGCTCCCGGCGCGATCATCATCCACTTCCTCGGCGGCATCCATGAGATCTACTTCCCGTACATCCTGATGAACCCGGCGGTCATCGTCGCGCCGATCGTGGGCAACGCCTGCGCAATCTTCTTCTTCTCGATGATGAATGCCGGCCTGAACGGCCCGGCGGCGCCCGGTTCGATCATCGCGTTCACCATGATGTCGCCCCGCGACGGCATCCTCGTCAGCTGGATCGGCGTGGCGATCGCGACGGTCGTGTCCTTCCTCATCGCTTCGCCCATCGTCAAGATGGCGGGCGCCAAGAACCTGAGCGAGGCGCAGGACAAGATGCAGCAGATGAAGGCTAAGGCCAAGGGGCAGGTTGTCCCGGCGTCCGCAGCCAAGGGCGAGGGCGTGCGCAAGGTCGTCTTTGCCTGCGACGCGGGCATGGGCTCGTCGGCCATGGGCGCGACCAAGTTCCGCAACCGCGTCAAGGCGGCGCGTCCCGACCTGACCGTGACCAACACCAGCGTGGACAATATCCCGGCGGACGCCGATGTGGTCGTCTGCCAGCGCATTCTGGCCGACCGCGCCCGCAAGTGCGCGCCGCAGGCGCAGCTGGTCACGCTCGACAACTTCCTGGCCGACCCCAACCTCGATGCACTCTATGACGCGCTGACTCGGCAGGGCGTGTCGGGCGAGGCCCCGGCGGCAGCGCAGCAAGCCGCTGCGCCGTCCAAGCCGGCGAATACCGACCTGCTGCTGGCCTCGGGCATCAAGCTCGGCCTCGCGCCGACGACCAAGGAGGAGGCCATCCGCGCGGCGGGCCGTCTGCTGGTCGAGCAGGGCTGTGTCGACGAGTCCTATATTGATGCCATGATCGAGCGTGAAAACCTGGTCACCACCTACATCGGCATGGGCATCGCCATCCCGCACGGCACAGCCGCGCAGAAGGCGCGCGTCAAGAAGTCGGGCATCGTCATGCTGCAATACCCGGAGGGCACGCCGTTCGGTGAGGAAAAGGCCAATCTGGTGTTCGGCATCGCGGGCGTGGGCGAGGAGCACATCGACCTGCTGAGCAACATCTGCTCGGTGCTCGAGGACGATGCGCTGATGGAAAAACTCAAGACGACGGACGACGTTGACTTTGTGCTGCGCAGCCTGCAATTCCCCGAGCAGTAACGGTATCATCCACCGCCTGTGGGCGGCAGAAAAAATACAGTGCGCCCCGGTTTTCGGCAGAAAACCGGGGCGCGCTTGCACGCGGCAGAGAGGGGGCGGCGTCAAACGCCGCGGCGCGGCCAGTGTGAATTGTTGGCGTATGTTTGGTATGTTGTGGGACTGGGCGTTTGTGGGCTGGCATGGCGCGGCATACTTTGGTATAATAAGGATGACAACATCGCGCGGGGACGGCTTACGCGGTATTGCCGGAACGAGCAGCACGGGCCATGTGGGGGTCCTGATACGGATATGGGGGCAGTGCGCCATGAAAGAACGCGCGAAAAATATCTGCCTGACGGTTGTGACGATCGTGGGCATCATCCTGGTTTTGATTTCGATTTATGGGCTGGTGTCCAGCCTGCTGGGGGATAAGTTCCGGGTCAGCGCGGCGGACAGCCTGCGCACGGATACCGCAGACGCACCGGCGGACACAGCCGCGCCTGCCGATACCGTGCCGCAGGAGCAGCCGCCGGAAGACCTGTACCAGCCGGGGGACAACCCGGATATCGACGGAGCGATCTACAAGGAGCTCAGCCGGGTGATGAATGAAACGGCGTTTTGCTACCGCAGCACCGACAATGGCCATCAGGGCTATGCAGGCGAGCACCGTGCAAGCTTTACCAACCGGTCGGGCGTGGATTTTGACATGCTGCAGCTGCAGGTTTCGCTGTACCAGCTGGACGACCCGCAGCAGTACAAGGGCACGGCGGATATCCCGGAGGAGCCGGTCGAGGTGCGTGACGCATATATTGGGCCGCTGGCCGCAGGGGAGACCGTGCCGCTGTCGTTTACCGCGGATACGGGGGATTACAATTACTTCCTGTTCGGCTATGGGTACAGCCTGCCGGAAGAATAAAGCGATGCGATACTGCCTGCTGTCGCTGCCCTGACGAAGCCGCCCCGATGCCGGGGCGGCTTTTTTTTGTGCAATTGGCCGCAGCTGGAAATGATTTTCCAGCCTCTGTGGCATACTAAGGGGCAAATGAAGCGATGGAGGCGGGATATGAAAACACTGTATTACGGCGGGTCGATCCGCACGATGGCGGGGAACGGCAGGGTTGAGGCGTTGCTGGTCGAGGACGGCAGGGTCGCCGCGGCGGGCACATGGGAGCAGCTCCGCCCGCTCGCGCGCGGGGCGGAGACAGTCAACCTCGATGGACGCGCGCTGCTGCCCGCCTTTTTGGATGCGCACAGCCATTTTTCGGGCGCGGCCCATGCGATGCTGCAAGCGGACTTGACGCAAGCGACCGATTTTGCGGGCATCGGGCGGGCGTTTGCGGACTTTCTCGCGCAGAACAAGGTGCCCGAGGGGCAGTGGGTGGTCGGCCGGGGCTATGACCCGACCGTGCTTGCCGAGGGCTGCGACCCGACGCGCGGCGTGCTCGACCGCATATCCACAGCGCACCCGCTGCTGGCCGTGCACCAGTCCGGCCACATGGGCGTGTTCAACACGCGCGCACTCGAGCTGCTCGGCGTGACGGCGGACACGCCCGCGCCTGCGGGCGGCATGATCGGCAAGGAAAACGGGAAGCTGACCGGCTATATGGAGGAAAACGCCTTTTTGCAGTACCAGCAGCGCGTGCCGCCGCCCGCGCCGGACGACCTGCTGGACGCCTGCCGCCGCGCGCAGCAGCTGTATGCCTCCCACGGCATCACGACCGTGCAGGAGGGGATGCTGCCCGCGGACTTGTTCGGCCTGTACCACGCGCTGCTTGAGCGGGACATGCTCCGGCTGGATGTGGTCGCTTATGCGGGTATGGACGCGCTGGACGCGGCGCTCGGCGCGTTCCCGCAGGCCGTGCGGCGGTATGACCGTCACTTCAAGCTAGGCGGCTGCAAACTATTTCTCGACGGCTCGCCGCAGGCGCGCACCGCATGGCTGCGCGCGCCGTATCAGCACGCGGCGGACGGCTGCTGCGGCTACCCGGCGATGGAGGACAGCGCGCTGCGGCAGGCGCTCGAGACGGCATATCAGCGTCGCATGCAGCCGCTGGTGCACTGCAACGGCGACGCGGCGGCGGCGCAGCTGCTGCGCGTCGTGGACGAGGCGGAGCGCGCGCACCCGGACTTTGGCAGCCTGCGTCCGGTGATGATCCATGCGCAGCTGCTCGCCCCCGACCAGATGGACGAAGTGGCGCGGCTGGGCATCATCCCGTCGTTTTTCATCGCGCATGTGTACCGCTGGGGCGATGTGCACCTGCGCAACCTCGGCGGGAAACGCGCCGCGCACCTGAGCGCGGCCGGGTCGGCGCTGCGGCGCGGCCTGCCGTTCACCTTCCATCAGGACACGCCCGTGCTGCCGCCCGATATGCTGCACAGCCTGTGGTGCGCGGTCACGCGCCGCACGGCGGGCGGCGTGACGCTGGGCGAGGACGAGCGCATCCCGGCGGCGGACGCGCTGCGCGCGGTGACGGCCAACGCCGCGCGGCAATACTTTGAAGAAGGGCAGAAGGGCACGCTGCAGCCGGGCAAGGCCGCCGATTTGGTGCTGCTCGACGCCGACCCGCTTGCCGTGCCGCCCGACCGGCTGCGGGACATCCGTGTGCTCCAAACCGTCAAGGACGGTCAAACCGTGTTCCGAGCGTAAGGGACAGAAAGCCCTTGCGCGCGGCCTGCGTCCTGTCGTATACTAAAGGACAGAACACGCAGGACAGGAGAGAGCGACATGAATATCACCAAGGGCGACGTGCTTGAGCTGCGCCGCCGTTTGAAAAAGACCGAATGCACCTTCGGCCGCATGTGTGGCTGCTATGTCAACAGCGGCAAGCAGGTCGTTTTGCAGTTTACGCAGGACTTTTCCGAGCTGGAGGAGGACGAGTATTTCAAATATCTGGAGATTGCCAAAAAGACGCTGTCCGGCTCGCTGGGCAGCAACCTGCTTGAGCTGGAATTTGCCCGCGACGAGCAGGCGGCCGAGCACCAGAAGTACCTGCTCGCGCTCAAGGAGAGCAAGCTGGCCAACGAAGACCTGCTCAACCGGCTGTATGAGCAGGTCGTCGCCGAGTACGCCTATCCGGGCAACTACCTGATTCTGGTCTACCACGACGTTTATGACGTGCCGCGCAAGGCGACCTCGGGCGAGGAACAGGACGAGAGCGAGGAGGTTTACGAGTACCTGCTGTGCGCCATCTGCCCGGTCGAGCTGTCCAAGCCCGCGCTGGGCTACCGCGAGGACGAAAACCGCATCGGCGCGCGCGTGCGCGACTGGGTGGTCGGCCTGCCCGACCTCGGCTTTGTCTATCCGGCGTTTGCGGGTCGCGGCAGCGACGTCAACGCCGTGCTGTACTATGTCAAGACCGGCAAAAGCTCGCACCCCGAGCTGGTTGAAAACGTGCTCGGCTGCGTGCCGCAGCGCACGGCGGCCGAGGACAAGCAGGCGTTCCGCAGTGTGGTGTGCGACGCGTTCGGCGACGACGAGGAGCAGGCCGACGCCGCGTTCTTCCAGATCCAGAAAACCATCAGCGGCATGGTGGCCGAGCGGGAGGAGGACGAGTCCCTGCCGCCGGTCAGCCTGACGGCGGAAACGCTGTCCGGGCTGGCGCAGGAGGCCGAGGTGCCCGAGGACGTGCGCGCGCAGATCGAAAAGACCTATGCGCATGTGTTCGGCGATATGCCGCCCGTGGCCGACAACGTGCTCGACAGCAAGCTGGTCGAGCAGGGCACGGCGCGTGCGCATACGGCCGCGCTTGAGCAAAAGGTCGCGGTTTTGCAGCAGGAGCTGGCCGCGCAGGCGGCCGCCCGCGCGGACGCGGACGACGGCGGGGCGCCGTGGGACGAGGACGCGGGCATCGAGCTGCACGTCCCGGCCGAGCGGGCGGGGCGCATCCGCGCGGATGTGGTCGACGGGCAGAAGTGCCTGCTCGTGCCGCTCGAGGAGGGCGAGCACGCGCGCATCAACGGCGAGGAACGCACGCTCTGAGCGGACGCGCAATATGCACACAGGACGGGGCGGTCGCCCCGTCTTTTTGCGTGAAAATGGCAGAAATACGGCTTTTTCAGCGGATGCGATTGAATCCGGTGGGGAATCTGTGCTATAATGCCAATATCTAAGGTTTTTTGGAGCGTAGCAATATGGATGACAGGAAAAACAGGCGCCGTCCCCCGCGGGAGGACGACGGGACGCTGGTCGAGGGGCGCAACGCGGTGCTCGAAACGCTGCGCGCCGGCCGCGCGGTCGACAAGGTCTTTGTGGCTGAGGGCGCGCGCATCGGCGATGTCACAGCCGAGGCGCGGCGGCGCGGCGTGCCGGTGGTCACCTGCGACCGCCGCAAGCTCGACCACATGAGCCCGACGGGCAACCATCAGGGCGTGATCGCGCAGGCGGCGGCACAGGAGTACGTCTCGCTCGACGACATCTTCCGCGTGGCAGAAGCGCGCGGCGAAGCGCCGCTCATCGTCGTGTGCGACGGCATCGAGGACCCGCACAACCTTGGCGCGATCATCCGCTCGGCCGAGACGGCGGGCGCGCACGGGGTCATCATCCCCAAGCGGCGGGCGGTCGGGCTGACGGCGGCGGTCGCGCGCGCGGCGGCGGGCGCGCTGGCCTATGTCGGCGTGCACAAGGCGAACAACCTTGCTGCGACGCTCGACGAGCTGAAAGCGCGTGGCGTGTGGCTGTTTGGCGCGGAGGCCGACGGCACGGTCGGCCTGTACGAGGCTGCGTTTGACCGCCCGAGCGCCATCATCATTGGCTCGGAGGGGCAGGGGCTCAGCCGCCTGACGCGGGACAAGTGCGACTATATCGTCAGCATCCCGCTGCGCGGCCGGGTCAACTCGCTCAATGCATCCAACGCTGCGGCGGTGCTGCTGTTTGAGGCGGTGCGCCGCCGCACGCAGGGCGAATAAAGGAGGCAGACGGATAACGATATGGACAGAAAAGACGAAACCATGAACCTTGAGGCGATCAAGGCGATGCTCAGCGACGTACCGGACGATCCGGCGTTCGACCTGGATGCCATCATCGCCGAGGTGGAGGGCAGCGCGCCGCCTGCGTCGCGCAAGGCGCGTCCCGCGCCCGCGCCGGCCGAATGGCCCAAGGCGGAGCCAGCACCCAAGGCGGAACCTGCCGCGGCGCCCGCGCGCCAGCCGGAGGCCGCGCCCAAGGCGCCAGCAGCCGCAGCGGAGGCAGTCCGGACGGTGACCGACGCTGTGCCGGAGCCCGCGCCCAAAGCCGCCCCCCAGGCGGAAGCGCCGCAGCAGGCTGCGCCGCGCACCGCGCCCAAAACGCGCCCGGTGCGCCATGACCCGTCGGAAACCGGCCAGATCCCCGACCTGTCTGCGCTTGAGGAAGAGGAGCACGACGCGCGGGCGGCACGCATTGCCGCACGGCAGGCGCGCGTCAACGCCCGGCAGGAACGCGCCGCGGCCAAGGCGGCGGCAAGGCGCGCCAAGCAGGAGGCCAAGCTGGCCGCCAAGCAGGCGTCCGCAGCGGACGAGGAATGGGACGATATCCCCGACCTGCCCCCGGATTTCCAGCCGCCCGCGCAGGCGGCCGGCATCGCCGCTGCAGCGGGGACTGCGGCAGCGGGCGCTGCGGCGGCACAGGAGGCTGCGGAGCCGGAACCGGCTGCGCCGCGCGGCCGCAAGGAAAAGATGACGCGCAAGGAGGCGCGCGCCGCCCGTATTGCGGCCGAACAGGCCGAGGAAGAGCAGGAGATCGAGCTGCGCGACCCGGCGCAGGCCGCCCGCGTGTTCAAACGGCGCGCGAAAGGGCTGTCCGCGCGGTCGGTGATCGTGCTGCTGCTGGCGGCGGCCGCCGCGTACATCAGTCTGGCGCGCAGTTTTGACGTGCTGCCCATCCCGGCGGTGCTCAACGTGGCGGATAACCCGACGCTGGGCATCGGCGCGCTGCTGCTGCTGCAATTTATCGCGCTGTTCATCGGCATCGACGTGTTCGGCATGGGCTTTTACAACCTGCTGCACGGCATGCCCGACCGCGCCTCGCTCGTGTCCTTTGCCGTGCTCGCGTCGCTGCTGCACGGCGCGTCGATCATTGTGTTCGATAACCAGTCGGGCGTCAGCGTGCCCTATCTGGCGGTCAGCATCCTGCTGCTGTACGCGGCCATGCGCGAGGAGCGCGGCCGCTTTGCTGCGCGGGCGCGCGCCTATCAGGCGATCTGCTCAGCCGAGCAGCCCGCCGCGGTTTACAGCCATTACGACGCGCAGGACGATGTGTGCCGCGCGGTCAAGGGGCCGCTGTTTGACGAAAAGGCATTCCTGATCGAGATGGAGCGGCCGGACACGGTTGACCGCTTCTCGATGATCTATGTGCCGGTCGCGCTGGCGGCGGCGATCATCTTTTCGCTGCTGGCCTCGGTCGGCCGCGGCGAGCCGGTGCGCTTTTTCTGGGCGTTCTCGGCAATTTTGTCGGTTTCCGCACCGCTCGGCCTGCTGTGCGCCTTCGGTGCGAGCTATAAGAACGTTTCCCGCCGCCTGCTGGCCTCGGGCGCGGCGATCGCGGGCGCGCGGCAGGCCAACCTGCTGCGCGGCACCGAGGAGGTCGTGCTGACCGAGAAGGACCTGTTCCCGTCCGGCTCGATCGCGCTCGAGTCGCTGCAGAACATGGGGCGCCTGTCGGACGACAAGGTGCTGGCGTGTGCGACGGCGCTGGCGGACGCGGCCGGGTTGGAGCTCGGCCGGGTGCTGACCGACGCCACGCGCGAGCGCTACGGCGTGACCATGACCGCGCGCAACGTCAAGGCGGTCGAGGGCGGCCTGACGGGCGACATCGGCACGACGCGCGTCGTGCTGGGCACGGCGGCGCTCATGGTCAAAATGGGCATCCGCATCCCGTCCGGGCAGGGCGAGCAGGTGTGTACTTATCTGGTAACGGATAATGTGCTGGCCGGTGTGCTGGCGCTGCGCTACCAGCCGACCAAGCTGACCTACCGCGCGATGCGCCTGATGCGCCGCATGCACATGAATGCGTCGCTCGCCGTGCGCGATTTCAACATCTCGCCCGCCATGGTCGAAGCGGAATTCGACCTGCGGCGCGGCTTTGCCGACCAGCCCGACCCGGACGGCGTTACGCGCCTGCTCGACCCGGACTATGCGCAGGGCGACGCCCCGGCGGCGATTATGACGCGCGAGGGCGCGGGCGCGCTGATGCAGGTGCTCCGCTGCGCGGATAAGCTGGCCGGCGCGGTGCGCTCGTCGCTGACGCTGGGCGCGTTTGCCGGTATCTGCGGCATGGCGATCGTGGCCTATCTGGTCGCGCAGAACGCGGTCGACGCGCTGCCGGTGCTGCACCTGCTGCTGTATGTGCTGATCTGGTACGTCCCGGTGTTCCTCATCACCCAGCAGACGCATTAAACGGGAAGATACGGAAACAGGCGGCGCCTTGCGATGCAAGGCGCCGCCTGTTGGGTTTTGGGCATGGGATGGGGAGAGAGGACGGTTGGCTCAGATGGGCAGGACGGATACCACGGAAAAAACAGCCAGCGCGAGCGCCAGCACAGCGGCGGCGGTGGCCAGATAAGCGCGTGTCATGCGGACGCCCCCTTCGGTTCGGATGGTAGGATGTTCTATTTCTATAAACGCATGACAGCGCCGTTTTGTGACAGCCCGGGCAAAAAAATTTTTCCCTTTGCCGGCAGGCCGGGAATCCGCCAAACGATACAATAAAAATGCACAAAAAATAGCTTGCATGTATGTGCGCAATCGTGTATAATTACGAATAAGGGAATCGTTCCTGGTATCAAAGTGCCCGCACGCAAGGGACGGGCAGGGGAGTGTTTATCAAATATGGCCAATTACCCGGTTAACAAGATCCGTAACGTATGTCTGATGGGACACGGCGGCGACGGTAAGACCTCGCTCGTCGAAAGCATGCTCTATATCGCCAGCGTGACCGACCGTGTCGGCAAGGTCACGGACGGCAACACCGTCTGCGATTTCGATCCCGAGGAAATCAAGCGCAAGTTCTCCATTTCGACGGCGGTCGCGCCGGTCGAGTGGAACGGCTGCAAGATCAACCTGCTCGACACCCCGGGTTTCTTTGATTTTGAAAGCGAAGTCAGCTGTGCGCTGCGCGTGGCCGAGTCCGCGCTGATCATCGCCACCGGCAAGTCCGGCCCGGGCGTCGGCACCGAAAAGGCGTGGGAGCGCTGCGAGGCGCGCGCCATGCCGCGTATGTTCTACATCTCCAAGATCGACGAGGAAAACTCGGATTACTATACCTCGCTGCACAAGCTGCAGAAGCAGTTCGGCGTGTCGGTCGCGCCGGTCGTCGTGCCGATTTTCGAGGGCAACCGCGACACCGTCGGCATCGTCGACTGCGTCATCCGCAAGGCCTACCGCATGGAAGGCAACAAGCGCGTCGAGATCCCGATCCCGGACGACATGAAGGAGCGCATCGACCAGCACCGCGCGGCGCTGTGCGAGAACATCGCCGAGCTGTCGGAAGAGCTGATGGAGCGCTATTTCGCGGGCGAGGAGTTCTCGGACGAGGAACTGATCGCGGGCATCCGTCAGGGCGTCAAGGATCTGGTCATCGCGCCGGTATTCTGCGGCACGGCGGCGACCGGCATCGGCTCCTACGCGCTGCTCAAGGGCATCGCGGACTACATGCCGTCCCCGGACGAAAAGCCGGTCGAGATCTGCGAGGACGAAAAGGGCGAGCTGGTCGAGATCAACTGTACGCCCAACGGCTCGACCTGCGCGCTGGTGTTCAAGACGGTCGCCGACCAGTACGGCCGTTTCTCGTACTTCAAGGTCATGTCGGGCGAGGTCAAGCAGGATATGACGCTGGTCAATAAGCGCGCGGATGCCAACGAGAAGATGGGTCACATCTACTCGGTCTGTGGCAAAAAGACCACCGAGGTGCCGGTCGTCGGCTGCGGCGACATCGGCGCGGTGTCCAAGCTGGTCACCACCAAGACCGGCGACACGCTTTCGATGAGCGTGCGCAAGGTCGAGCTCGACCCGATCGTGTTTGCGCCCCCGTGCTACACGCAGGGCATCGCCCCCAAGGTGAAGGGCGCGGAGGAGAAGATTTCCGCCGGCCTGTCCCGCCTGCACGACGAGGACCCGTCGTTCGAGACCGAGTTCAATTCGGAAACCAAGCAGCACACGATTTCTGGCGCGGGCGACATCCATCTGGATGTGCTGTGCGCCAAGCTCAAGGATAAGTTCGGCGTTGAGGTGCAGCTGACCGCCCCGATCGTGCCCTACCGCGAGAAGATCCGCAAGACGGTCACCGTCGAAGGCAAGCACAAGAAGCAGTCCGGCGGCCATGGCCAGTACGGTCACGTCAAGATGGAGTTTGCGCCGTATCCGGAAGGCGATTACCTGTTCGAGGAGAAGATTTTCGGCGGTTCGGTGCCGAAGAACTTCCATCCGGCGGTCGACAAGGGCATCCGCGAGGCGATGGAGCACGGCGTACTGGCGGGTTACCCGCTGGTCGGCCTGCGCGCCACCCTGCTCGACGGTTCCTACCACGACGTCGACTCCAACGAGCTGTCCTTCAAGATGGCGGCGCGTCTAGCCTACAAGTCCGGCATCCCGCAGGCCAGCCCGGTGCTGCTTGAGCCTGTCTGCTCGATGAAGGTCGTCGTGCCGGATTCCTACATGGGCGATGTCATCGGCGACCTGAACAAGCGCCGCGGCCGCATCATGGGCATGAACCCGATCGAGGGCGGCAAGCAGGAGATCCTGGCCGAGTGCCCGATGGCCGAGCTGTCTGATTACGCGATCACGCTGCGTTCGATGACGCAGGGCCGCGGTTCGTTCGTCTCCAACTTCGAGCGGTACGACGAAGCGCCCGCACAGGTGCAGGAAAAGGTCATTGCGGACAACAAGGCGCGCATGGAAGCGCTCAGCAAGGAATAAGCTACCGATTATGTCAAAAACCGGCTGTTTTTACAGTCGGTTTTTTTGTCTGCCCCGGCGCACAGCCGGGGTAGACGCGCCGCGGAATATGTGATACAATTTTAACAAATCAGATATTATGGAGGTTGGTTGCGATGTATGCAATCCGGAAGATACAGGAAGACCTTGTCTATGTCGGCGGAAGCGACCGGCGGCTGAGCCGGTTTGAAAACCTGTTCCCCATCCCGCGCGGCGTTTCCTATAATAGTTACCTGCTGCTGGACGAAAAGACCGTGCTGTTCGACACGGTGGACGACTCCATCAGCCGCCAGTTCTATGAAAATGTCGAGGCCGCGCTGGCTGGCCGCACGCTGGACTACATGGTCGTGCACCACATGGAGCCTGACCATTGCAGCATGATCGTGGCGCTGCTGCACCGCTATCCCGAGGCCAAGATCGTGTGCAGCGCCAAGGCGCTGACCATGATCGCGCAGTTCTATGCCGAGGATGTGCAGGCGCGCGCGCTCGTCGTGGCCGAGGGCGATAAACTGTCGACCGGCAAGCACACGCTGCACTTTGTCATGGCGCCGATGGTGCACTGGCCGGAGGTCATGGTCACCTATGACGAGCCCAGCAAGACGTTGTTCTCGGCCGACGCATTTGGCACGTTCGGCGCGCTGGCAGGCAACATTTTCGATGACGAGATCGACTTTGACAGCGCGTGGATGAGCGATGCGCGCCGGTATTACACCAATATCGTCGGCAAATACGGCGCGCAGGTACAGGCGCTGCTCAAGAAGGCGGCGGCGCTCGATATCGAGATGATCTGCCCGCTGCACGGCCCGGTCTGGCGCGGCAACCTCGGCCTGCTGCTGGACAAGTACCAGAAGTGGAGCACCTACGAGCCGGAGGACAAGCGCGTGATGATCGCGTACGCGACCATGTACGGCAACACCGAAAACGCGGCATGCGTGCTGGCCGGTATGCTGGCCGACTGCGGCGTACACAAGATCGCGATGTACGACGTATCCGGCACGGACGTATCTGAGCTGGTCGCGGAGAGCTTCCAGTGCAGCCATCTGGTGCTGGCCGCGCCGACCTACAACGGCGGCCTGCATCCGCGCATGGAGACGTTCCTTAATGACCTCAAGGCGCTCAACCTGCAGAACCGCACGGTCGCGCTCATCGAGAACGGCACCTGGGCGCCGGTTTCCGGCCGCCACATGAAGGCCATCCTCGAGAGCATGAAGAACATGACCGTGCTCGACGGTACGGTCGCGCTCAAGTCCTCGCTGGCCGAGGGGCAGCTGGGCGCGCTGGCCGCGCTGGCGGACGAAATCGCCGCGCAGCTGGCGGAATAATCCCATTTTTCCCGACACAAAAGCGCCGCGGCAATTGTTGCCCCTTGACAGGGGCAACTTTGCAGGTGTCTGAAACCCCGGCAGATATTGCTACGACAGTATCTGCCGGGGACTTTTTTGTCTCACGCACCCTTGGCGGTGGACAGACCTTTTGGTTGTGGCAGTTCCACGCAACCAAAGGTATGCAGTATCCAAATGAGATCGGGTTTAATGATTTTACCAAACCCGATCTAAGCTCAGAAAACCTTCCGGCAACCTTGCCGAAAAATTCTGCCCGCAGGCGGCATTGGGGACAGGGGGGCCCTACAAGTGCGTTTTGACATCAAAACGCGATGCTTGCGTGAAACACCCGACCTTAATGGCGAGTGTTTCACCGCCGTCAGGGGCGGCGGATCCGTACCCGCGAAGGTTGACCAGTAATCAAGAGTTTCATAGCCAAGGGTGATTCTCCTGAAAAAGGTAAGTATGCCCCACTGCTGGATGCCATTTCTGTTGCGGGTAGGATATATCAAAGACTTGGAGTGAGCTATATACTTGTTCTAAGGAACCGCTGATTTAATGCAAAGCTACCCCAGGCATGGTATAATATTGTCAAAAGCCAACAGGTGGTGTGCCGGAATGAAGCAGCAAAGTTTCAGTGACTACGAATACAGCCAGCGCAAGAGAAAGACGCGGCGCGAGGAATTCCTGGAAATCATGGATGAGATCATCCCGTGGGACGAATGGATATCGCTCATCGAGCCCCACTATCCATCCGGAAAGCGCGGACGTCCTCCCATTGAGCTTGAGATTATGCTGCGGATGTATCTGCTGCAATGTTGGTTTACCCTGTCTGATGAGGGAGT
>NZ_CALWUN010000051.1 GCF_944384735.1 uncultured Agathobaculum sp.
CAGGTGTCGTTGTGCACGTTGCGCAGGCCCTGCTCGACGATGTTCGGCCCGTGGGTGTCGAGCAGCTCCATGTTGTAGCCGTAGTTCTTCATCAGGCGGCACATCAGCCCCAGCTGCACGGGCAGCATGTTGGGCACGAGGATGGTGTAGTCCGCCCGCATCTCCTCGGTGAACTGCGCGTATTCGTATTTCTTAATCGGTGTGTTGTTGCTTTGCAAGTTTCCTGCCCTCCTCTACCGCGGCCAGCATACTGCGCACGCGGATCTTGGCCGCGCCGAGGTTGCTGATCTCGTCGATCTTGAGCTGTGTATAGAGTTTGCCGCCATTTTCGCAGATGGCGCGCATCTCGTCGGTCGTGATGGCGTCGATGCCGCAGCCGAACGACACCAGCTGGATGAGCTGGGCGTTTTCCTTTTTGGTCACATATTTTGCCGCGCCGTACATGCGCGAGTGGTACGTCCACTGGTTGAGCACGTGCACCTCGGGCGCTTCGGTCAGCTGCCAGACCGCGTCCTCGGACACGATCACCAGCCCGAACGAGGCGATCAGCTGGTCGATGCCGTGGTTGATCTCGGGGTCGACGTGGTACGGCCGCCCCGCGATGACCGCGATGTCCAGCCCGTGCGTATCGGCGTAGGCGATGGCCTTCTGCCCCTCGGCGCGCACCTGCGCGTAGTAGTCGCCCAATTCCTGATAGGCCGCCCCGGCCGCTTCCGCGACCTGCTTTTTCTTCAACTGCTTATATTTGCCGCAGAAATACTTTGCCGCCTGCTGGACGAAGCGCTTGGGGTCGGCCAGCTCGAAGTAGGGCATCATAAAGTCGAAGTCCGCGAGCGCCGCGACGTTGGCCTTCAAAAGCTCGGGGTAGTAGGCCACGACCGGGCAGTTGTAGCAGTTGGTCGCGCGCCCCTCGTCGAGGTTGTAGGTCATGCACGGATAGAAGATCGCGTCCACGCCCTTTTCGAGCAGGTTCTCGATGTGGCCGTGCATCAACTTTGCCGGATAGCACACTGTATCCGACGGGATGGAGTGCTGCCCCTGCATGTACATATCGCGGGTGGACACGTCGCTGAGGACGGTTTCAAAGCCGAGCGAACGCAGGAAAGCCGTCCAGAACGGCAGCAGCTCGTAGTAGTTCAGGCCGAACGGCAGGCCGACCGTACCCAGCGGCGCGGGCTTGCCCGACGGCTCGCCGTAGCTGCGCAGCTTGTCCAGCTTCCACTTGTACAGGTTGGGCAGCTCGGTCTTTTTCACGCCGCCGAGCGGGCGCTCACAGCGGTTGCCCGAAATGAAGCGGCGGCCGCCGCCAAAGTCGTTGATGGTCAGGTTGCAGTGGTTTTCGCACAGGCCGCAGCGCGTGGTGCGCACCGAATGCGCAAAGCCCGCGAGGATGTCCGGCCCGATGAGGTTGGTCTGCTCCGGGCGGTTGTCCTTGGCGTGCAGCGCCGCGCCGTAGGCGCCCATCAGGCCGGAAATGGCCGGACGGGTGACGTCGCGGCCGATCTCCTGCTCGAACGAGCGCAAAATCGCGTCGTTGAGGAACGTGCCGCCCTGCACGACGATGTGCTGGCCGAGGTCGTCCGGCGAGTGCGCGCGGATGACCTTGTACAGCGCGTTCTTGACGACCGAGACCGACAGGCCGGCCGAGATCGCGTCGATGCCCGCGCCGTCCTTCTGCGCCTGCTTGACCGACGAGTTCATGAACACCGTGCAGCGCGAGCCGAGGTCGATCGGGTGCTTGGCAAACAGGCCGAGCTTGCAGAATTCCTCGATCGAGTAGCCCATCGAGCGGGCGAACGTCTCGATGAACGAGCCGCAGCCCGACGAGCAGGCCTCGTTGAGCGAGATGTTGTCGATGCACTTGTTGCGGATCTTGAAGCACTTGATGTCCTGCCCGCCGATGTCGATGATGAAATCGACATCCGGGCAGAAGTGGCGCGCCGCGCGGAAGTGCGCGACCGTTTCGACCAGGCCGAAGTCGACGCCGAAGGCGTTCTGGATGAGCGCCTCGCCGTAGCCCGTCACCGCCGAGGACACGATATGTACCCGGTCGCCGCACAGCCCGTAGAGTTTGGTCAACTGCTCGCGGATGACGTCCGCCGGGTTGCCCTTGTTGGACTGGTAGTGATGGAACAGGATCTGGTGATCCTCGCCGATCAGCACCAGCTTGGTCGTGGTCGAGCCGCAGTCGATGCCGAGGTAGGCGTCGCCCTCGTACATGGTGACGTTCTGCGTCATCACGTCGTGCACGCCGTGGCGGTGCTGGAATTCCTCATACTGCTGCTCGCTCTCGAACAGCGGCGGCAGGTAGTTTGCCACCACCGGCGCGCCCGCCGCCTGCTCGAGCGCGGCGAGCAGCGCGTCGACCGTGTAGGTCTTTTGCGTGTCGGCCGCGTACTCGGCCGCGCCCGCCGCGATCGCGTAGGGCGCAAGGTCGGGGAAATGGGCGTGCTCGTCGTCGAGCGCCAGCGTCTCCTGAAAGCGCTTTTGCAGCCCCTTGAAGAAGAACAGCGGCCCGCCGAGGAACAGCACGTCGCCCCTGATCTCGCGCCCCTGTGCCAGCCCCGCGACCGTCTGGTTGACGACCGCCTGGAAGATGGACGCGGCCACGTCCTCCTTGCGCGCGCCCTCGTTGAGGAGCGGCTGGATGTCCGACTTGGCGAACACGCCGCAGCGGGACGCGATGGTGTAGATGCGCTCGGCGCCCTGCGCGAGCTGGTCGAGTTCGGCCGGGGTGACGTCGAGCAGCACGGCCATCTGGTCGATGAACGCGCCCGTGCCGCCCGCACACGAGCCGTTCATGCGCTCCTCGAGCTGGCCGGACAGAAAGACGATCTTGGCGTCCTCGCCGCCCAGCTCGATGACGACGTCGGCCGCGGGGACGTGTACGCCGACCGCCTTGCGCGTGGCGAACACCTCCTGCACAAAGTCGATGTCGGCCGCCTTGGCCACGCCCAGACCGGCCGAGCCCGTGATCGCGCAGCGCAGCACCGCGTCCGCGCCGATCACCGCGCGGGCGTCCTGCACCAGCTCGACCGCCTTTTCGCGCACCTTGGAAAAGTGCCTTTCATAGTGCTTGTGGATGATCTGTCCATCGCGCACGACGACGATCTTGACCGTCGTCGAGCCGATGTCAATGCCTACGTTTACGTTCATATATCCTGTTTCTCTCCCATGGTAAAAACAATGCGTCCGCAAAAACGCATGGTGAATACGGGCAGGAACACGCCGATAAAGCCGCGCAGACGCCGCCGGCGGCAGGGCATGTTCCTACCTATTTACTATAACGGCGTGCCGGAAAAATGTCAACCGACAGGCCGTGGCCGAAATTGCCGAATTTCGGCCTTGACAAATATCGAGTTTTTATGTAAAATAGACCGCGTAAGTGAATATACGACCTTATCCAGAGCGGTGGAGGGAACGGCCCGATGAAACCCGGCAACCTGCGCAAACCCATGCGTAAGGTGCCAAATCCGGCGTAGGAACACGAAAGATGAGGGGGCAAAACGGTTTTTTCGCTCCCGAAAGGGGGCGTTTTTTGTTGCGCTCCACGGCCGCACAGAAAGGAATGGAACACACTATGGCACATCATTTTTTCACCTCGGAATCGGTTACCGAAGGCCATCCGGACAAGATCTGCGACCAGATCTCGGATGCAGTTCTTAGCGAAATCTTAGCGAAAGACCCGTACGCGCGCGTCGCGTGCGAGACGACCTGCACCACCGGCATGGTGCAGGTGATGGGCGAAATCTCGACCAGCTGCTATGTCGACATCCCCAAGGTCGTGCGCGACACCGTGCGCGAGATCGGCTACGACCGCGCCAAATACGGCTTCGACTGCGACACCTGCGCGGTGCTGACCGTCATCGACGAGCAGTCCGCGGACATCGCGCTGGGCGTGGACAACTCGCTCGAGCGCAAGGCGGGCGCGTCGGACGCCGACCTCGCCATCGGCGCGGGCGACCAGGGCATGATGTTCGGCTACGCCTGCGACGAAACGCCCGAGCTGATGCCGCTGCCGATCTCGCTGGCGCACAAGCTGGCCAAGCGCCTGACCGAGGTGCGCAAGAACGGCATGTTCCCCTACCTGCGCCCGGACGGCAAGAGCCAGGTCACCATCGAGTACGACGAGGACAACCAGCCTGTGCGCGTGGACGCGGTCGTGCTGTCCACCCAGCACAGCCCGGACGTTTCGCTCCAGCAGATCCGCAAGGATATGATCGAGCAGGTGGTCAAGCCGGTCATCCCGTCCCACCTGCTGGATGAAAACACCAAGTACTTCGTCAACCCGACCGGCCGCTTTGTCATCGGCGGCCCGCAGGGCGACTCCGGCCTGACCGGCCGCAAGATCATCGTCGATACCTACGGCGGCATCGGCCGCCACGGCGGCGGCGCGTTCTCGGGCAAGGACCCGACCAAGGTCGACCGCTCGGCGGCGTACGCGGCGCGCTGGGTGGCCAAGAACATCGTCGCGGCCGGGCTGGCCAAGCGCTGCGAGATCCAGCTGGCCTATGCCATCGGCGTGGCCGAGCCGGTGTCCGTCATGGTCGACACCTTCGGCACCGGCACGGTGGACGAGGGCAGGCTGGAAGCGGCGGTGCGCCGCGTATTCGACCTGCGCCCGGCGGCAATCATCGAGACGCTCGACCTGCGCCGGCCGATCTACAAGGCGCTGGCCGCCTACGGCCACATGGGCCGCGAGGAGCTGGGCGTCAAGTGGGAGAACACCGACAAGGTGGACGAGCTCAAGGCCGCGCTGGCGTAACGCGCACGGCGGTTGACAAACCGGCGCGCGCGCGGTATACTGTAAATACAAAGGGACGCTGTTACAGCAGTCAGCCCCTAAGTCAGTTTAAAAAAGTTGACCGTTCGGGTGCCACCGAGCGGTCAACACGCTTTTATCAGCAAAATATGGAGCAACAACAGCGCCCATATCACAATTCGTATGAATTGCCTCATAAAGCATCACCCCCTTTGCAGGGTGTGGCTGACCGCCTTTATGTAACAGCGTCCGACCCTATTGTACCATATCTTGCCGGGTTTTGTCCATCTCCGCCGCCCTGCGGGCAAATCCGTCGAAACCGCCAAAAGCGCGTGCCAAAATCCGGCAGAACGCCAAAAAACCGGCGGCGAATTGACTTTGCCCCGCAAAAAAGCTATGCTTAAACCAGAGTATAACAAGGGAGGCGGATACCCATGCAGGTATTGGAAAACGAACTCTTCCGGGTGGAGATCGACCCGATGGGCGCGGAGCTTTGCAGCATGAAAAGCAAAAAGACCGGGACGGAATACGTCTGGCAGGCCGACCCCGCCGTGTGGAAGCGGCACGCGCCGATCCTGTTCCCGATCGTCGGGCGGCTCAAGGACCTGACGTTCACCGCGGCGGGCCAGCCGTACAAGATCACCCAGCACGGCTTTGGCCGCGACCTGCTGTGGCAGGTCGGCAGCACGGGCGACGGCTACGTCGAGTTTGTGCTGGAAGCCAGCGACAAGACGCGCGAAATGTACCCGTGGGACTTTGTCTGCACGGTGCGGTACACGCTTTCGGGCGCGACGCTCAAAAAGGAACACATCACCATGAACCGCAGCGACACGGATATGTACTACGAGGTCGGCGGGCACGACGCCTACAACCTGTGCTGGCTGCCGGGCGAGTCGATCACCGACTACTACGTCGCCTTTGAGGGCACCGAGGCGCTGCACCCGATCGGCAAGGACGAAAACGTCATGCTCAGCCGCGACCACGGCGACCTGCCGCTCTCCGACGGCCGCCTGCCGATCACGCGCGAGACCTTCGCCAACGACGCGATCATCTCGGACGACCTGCCCGTGCGCCGCGCGACCATCGGCTGCGTCAAGAACGACCGCCGCGTAACGATGGACTTTGCGGACTTCCCGTATTTTGCGGTGTGGAGCGCATACAAGGATTTCGACGTGCCCTATGTCTGCCTCGAGCCGTGGAGCACGCTGCCCGACGGCGGCTACCTCGACCACGCGATCGAAAACAAGGTCGGCGTGCGGGTGCTCAGCCCCGGACAGCAGGAGTGCCTGTCGTTCTCCACCACCATCACAGAGTAAACGCGCTTTGGCCGCCGCGGCCGTCCCCTCCCCGGGGGCGGCGCGGCGGCTGCCTTTTGCCGGGAGGGGGCGGCGCCCCCCTCAACCTTTTGCCGGATTGACCGTTTCCTGTCATTTTCCGCCGCGTCCCGCCGTCCTTGTGAAGGGGCGCGCCGCGCCCCCATCCCCCCACCAAGGAGGCGCCGCCCCATGAAACCATCCCGCCCGGACTTCGCACTGCTGACCCAGGCCGACGAGCTGGCCTTCCCCCACTTGCAGCTGCCGCGCTGGCTGTTCGGCGACGCGCGCTACGCCGCGCTGCCGCTCGAGGCCAAGGTGGCCTACGCGCTGCTGCTCAACCGGTTCCGCCTGTCCCGCCGCAACGGCTGGGTCAACCAGCAGGGCGAGGTCTACGTCATCTTCACCCGCGCCGAGCTGGCGCAGGCGCTGCACCTGTCCTACCGCAAGGCCATCGCCTGCTTCCGCGCGCTGTCCGACTGCCGCCTGCTCTGGGAGGAACGGCAGGGGCGCGGCCTGCCCAACCGCGTCTTTCTGGCCGTGCCGCCGGACGACGCCTGCTGCGCGGACAGCCCCGCCCTATCGTCGGACGGCGCGCCGGAACAGCCGCCTGCGCCGTTCTGGAACGGACAGGACGGCAGTCCCAGAACTGCCCGGACGGCAGCCCAAGACCTGCTCGCGCCGCACCCAAGTATGAAAGAGAAGAAAAAGAAAGAGAACAGGGATACGGAGCAGCAGACGTCTGACACGCGCGCGTACGCGGCGGACGGGCGCGCGCCGCTCGACGACATCCTCTCGCAGTGCCGGCTGGATTATTTCCCCTTTGACGAGGCCGAGGCGCTGCGCGACGCGGTCTGCTGGCTGTACTACTGCGACCGCCTGCGCATGGACGGCTGCACCTACCCCAAGGCCCATGTGCGCGCCACGCTGCGCCGCCTGTCGCCCGACGTGCTCGAATACGCCGTCGACAAGCTGCGCCGCAACGAGAACGACGCCATCCGCAATACGCTCGCCTACACCGCCAAGGTGGTGTTCGGCTCGATCATGGAGCTGGGCAGCGACGTGCTGCTCGACCCGGTCATCAACCACTACAAGCTGCGCCACGGCCAATAGGCACGCGGCGTACCGAGAGGAAGGAACCCACGATGAAACACCGCATCCACCCCATCCCGCGCGCCGCCGCCCTGCTGGCCGCCGCGCTGTGCCTGACCCTTGCCGCCTGCGGCGCCCCCGCCGGGGCGGACGCGGCCGCCGGCCCGCCCGACCTGACCGGCGAATGGGTGCAAGCCGGCAGCGAGGACGCGTCCACCTACCAGACCGCGACCATCACGCAGGACAGCATCACGGTGCGCTGGGTGTCCGGCGACGGCGCCGCGCTGTTCTGGGCGGGCTCGTTCGTGCCGCCGCAGGACGCGGCCACCCCGTACAGCTGGGACTCGGTGCGGGACAGCAGCCAGACCGAACCGTCCGCCCTCGCCCCCGCCGAGGACAGCAAGACCTTCACCTACGAGGACGGCTACCTGCACTACACCGTGTCCGCGATGGGCGTGTCCACCACCGTCTGGCTCGAACGGCCGTAGCCGCCCGCGGACGCAAAAAGCGGCTCCCAAAGGAGCCGCTTCGAGGCTGTCGATAAAGTCCTCGCGCCGCAGGCCGTAGCCCGCGAAACCACATTCCGCCGCTGTGCGGCGATAAAATGCGTGTCGCGTATTGTTCCGCCGCTCTGTGAGCGGCATCAAAAAAGCGAGCTTCAAGGTGAATTGGCCGCAGGCCAAGAGAAGGCGGCCTGGGTCGTGCCCGATTTTTTGATACATTTGATTCGATCGGAAGCGCGGTTCCGATCGAGAGGCTCCCTTGGGAGCCTCTCGCGCCGGGCGCATGCCCGGTTATCCGTTGTAGTTCGGGTTTTCGAGGAAGTTCTCCTCTATCTCCTCGCCGCGGGGGTCGATGTACTCGTGGCCGTACTGGCCGGTCGATTCCTTGAGCTGGTAAGCCTTGTTGGCGTGCTCGATGAACTGCGTATCGTACTGCTTTTCGTCCGGGATATAGGCCTTGCCCTTTTCGCGGGCGCGCAGGTTGAAGTGCTTCATCTTGTTGCGCAGGAAGGCGGCCTGATGGCGCATCTCCTGGCTGGAGGCGTCCGACTGCTCGCTGATGGCGGCGTTGCTCGTGGCGGCCTCGGTGATCTGCGCGACGGACGCGGCCACCTGCTCGACGCTGTGCATCTGGTTGGTCGACAGGCCGGACACGTTTTCGACGATCTCGACGATCTGCGCGATCTTATTGTTGATCTCGTCGAAGATCTCGGCCGACTCGGCCGCGATTGCGGTGCCGTGCTCGGTCTGCTTGATGCTGTTCTCGATCAGCGTGCGGCTCTCCTGCGCGGCCTCGGCGCTCTTCATCGCCAGCGCGCGCACCTCGTCAGCCACGACCGCAAAGCCCTTGCCCGCCGAACCGGCGCGCGCGGCCTCGATGGCGGCGTTGAGCGCGAGGATGTTGGTCTCAAAGGTGATGTCGTCGATGGTCTTGATGACGGTGGCGATGCGCTTGGACGCGTCGCGCATGTGGTTGACCGACTCGACCAGCACGCGCATGTGCTCGTTGTTGGTCTGCAGGTCGCGCTCGATGCCCTTGGTGATCTCGTGCGCCTCCTTGGCCTTTTCGTCGTTGAACTTGATCAGCTCGGTCACATGCTTCATCTCGTCGGACAGGCTGGTGGCCGCAGCCGCCTGCGTGGTGCTGCTTTCGGCCAGCAGGTGGCTGGCGTTGGCGATCTCATCCGCGCCGGCCGCAACCGAGTGCGCCGAGTCGACGATCTCGTTGAACATGATATCGTTGGACTGCACCAGACGGTACAGGCTCTTGCCCAGGCTGTCGCGGCGCGAACGGATGGTGACGAAGGCGGTCATGTCGCCCTCCGCGATGCGCTGCACGACCGACACGTTCTCGCGGATGTTGTCGGCCATGGTGTGGAAAGCCGAGATCATCAGGCCGACCTCGTTATCCTGGTTATCCTTTTCCATTTTGGACAGCTTGTCGGTACTCACCGTCAGGTCGACCGCGCCGAGCGACAGGTGGTTGGCCCAGTCGGCGATCATCATGACGGGCGCCGCAATCTGCTGCGCCAGACGGCGGCCGTAGAAGAACGAGAAGATGCCGATGGCCAGCATGGCGGCCACGATGATGATGATCATGGCGACAAGCAGCGTCTGGAAGTTACGCGAGGTGCGCTCCATATCGGCGGCGTAGATGCCGTCGATATTGCTCAGCGCGGAGATGACCTCGTCGGCCTTGGGGTTGACCTCCTCAAAAAAACGCTCGACAGCCTGCTCCCGGTCGGTGCGGCGCAGGTTGATCAGCTCCTCGGCACTGTTGTGGATCTCGGTATGGGACTGCATGATGTCGCGCGCCATCTGGTTGATGGTGTTGGCCGATTCGTCGCCCGTGGTATCCTCATTCATGTGGACGTCCAGCCACTGGCCGAACGAGCAGGCGGTCGGGTCGAGCTCACCGGTGAACTCGGCGTCGCTTTCCAGACTGCTGATCAGGTCCGAGCGCCATTTATAGTGCGCTTCGATCGTGCTGGTAATCTGCAAGCGCTCCGCGTCCAGGCTGTTCATGTTGCCGTAAAACAGGAACAATACGCCCAGCGAGATGATCGTTACGATGCCCAGCACCGAGGACAGCAAAATCACCTTTAAGTAGCCTTCGACGATCCGCTTCCGGATACTCTTTTTAACCTTCACGTCCGTCTTTGTTTTACTCATGTTTCTTTCCTCTCCCTTTTAGAAAAATAATGCTTCATTTTTCTCACCAGTTCAAGTCCGCAAAAAAGAGGCCGCTTATCCGGCTGTCCCGGCATGCGATCCGGCGTCCCGCTGCCAAAGGCAGCGCCGACGGCCTTCCCCCAGCCATCGCAAAGGGACGGATCAAGCGACCATACGATTGTTACCATTTTATCACACCTGTGCGCCAGCTTCAAGACAGGATCGGGAGAATTCAGTAAAATCTGGATGCCGTTCTCTTGTCATTTTGCACAGATTTTTCACCGTCCGCCGCTGTTCTTTTGTACATGCACAGTGCAAAACCAACACTTTTCTGCGCCAATATCCGCGAAATACGCGCAAAACCAGGCAAATCCGCGCTGTAAAATTCCGGAAAAGCGGGCGGCAGCCGGTTTTCCGGCCGCCGCCCGCTTATGCGCCGGTCAGGGCTGTGTGCCGTGCGCCTGTCCGTCCGCCGCGTTCGGCCCTGCCAGCGCGCCGCGCACATGCGCCTGCAGCACGCGGTCGACAAAGCCGATCAGCTCGCCCGGCGGGATATCGACCTCGCCCAGCAGGCAGTCCTCCATCAGCCCGACCAGCGCGCTCACATAGAAGCGGCTGAGCAGCTCGACCTCCCGCCCGTCCAGCCCGCCGGCAATGGACTGCACCGTGTGCCGCGTGATGGCGTGCAGGTCGGTCTGGAAAAAGCGCTTGGATATCGTGTTGCATTTTCGTGTTGCATCATGCGGTTTTCAACTGTATTTTTGCGGTTCGTGGTTGCAACGCTGCGTTATGTACATCACCGCAAAAACCCGCGCCGCGTCTGGAAAAAACGAAAAACCCCCGAAGATTCGGGGGTTTTCTATTTGGAGCGGATGATGGGAGTCGAACCCACCTATGCAGCTTGGGAAGCTGCCGTTCTACCGATGAACTACACCCGCAGACGGTAGGGATATTATACCGCATATCCCTGCCGTTTGTCAAGCCGCGCCGCCGCATTCGGCGGAACCGGTTTGCGCGCGCCCGCCGGGCAAGGGCGGGCGCCGCTGCGCCGGGTTACAGCGCGCTGTCCGCCATGCGGCGGTACTTGGCGTAGCGCGCCTTGATATCCGCGACCGCCTTTTCATACAGGCCGTCGGCGCGGTCCGGGAAGTTGTTCTTGAGCGATGCGAAACGGTTCTCGCCCATCAGGTAGTCCATCAGCTTGCTGGTGTCCGGCTCGGGGGAATCGAGCTGGAACGGGTTCTTGCCCTCGGCCGCTAGACGCGGGTCGTAGCGGTACAGCTGCCAGTAGCCGCACTCAACAGCCTTCTTCATCTCGGTCTGCGTGCAGCTCATGCCGGCCTTGATATGCTGCTCGAGGCACGGGCAGTACGCAATGATGATCGACGGGCCGGGATAGGCCTCGGCCTCGCGGATGGCCTTGAGCGTCTGCGCCTGATCATAGCCGATGGCGACCTGCGCGACGTAGACATAGCCGTAGTTCATGAAGATCGCGCCCAGATCCTTCTTGGCGATCTGCTTGCCGCCGGAAGCGAACTTGGCAACCGCCGCGGTCGGCGTCGCCTTGGACGACTGGCCGCCGGTGTTGGAGTACACCTCGGTATCGAGCACGAGCAGGTTGACATCCTGATTCTGCGCGAGCACATGGTCGATGCCGCCAAAGCCGATATCGTACGCCCAGCCGTCGCCGCCGATCGCCCAGACCGACTTCCTGGCCAGGTATTCCTTGTTCTCGAGCACGAACGTAACGTCCGCCGTCTGCTCCGCTGCGGACAGCGCCGCGATCAAATCGTCGGACACCTTACGGGACTTGCCGCTGTCGTTCCAGTTTGCCAGATAGGCGTCGATGGCCTCCACGGCCACGCCCGCCGCGCGCAGCGCATCCAGACGCACGATGATCTCCTTGCGGATGGCGTCCTGCGCATGGTAGAAGCCGAAGGCGAACTCGGCGTTGTCCTCAAACAGGGAGTGCTCCCACGCCGGGCCGAAGCCGCGGCAGTCGCGGCAGTACGGCAGGATGGGCGCGCCGCCGCTGTAAGCGGACGAGCAGCCCGCCGCGTTGCCTGCGTACATATGGTCGCCCACCAGCTGGCTGACCAGCTTGAGGTAGGTCGTCTCGGCGCAGCCCGCGCAGGCCGCCGAGAACTGGAAGTACGGCTTGGAGAACTGGATGGACTTCATGTTCTTGTCGCTGATGACGTCGGGCTTCAAGTACTTCTCGTCCATTGCGACCTTGTCGAAGTTCTCCTGTTCGGGCTTCATGTCCTCAAACGGGGTCATGGTCAGCGCGCCCTCGACCGGGCACGCCGTCAGGCACACGCCGCAGCCCAGGCAGTCATACGGCGACACCTGCATGCGGTACTGGTACGCCGGGGCGTCCTTGCCCAGACCCTTGGCCGGCACGGTCTCGAAGGAAGCAGGCACGCCCGCCTTCTCCTCGCCGGTCAGCAGCACCGGACGGATGGCCGCGTGCGGGCAGGTTGCGGCACAGCGGTTGCACTGCGCGCACTTGCCGCCGTCCCACTTGGGCACCTTGATGGCGACGCCGCGCTTGGAATAAGCCGAGGTGCCGTTCTCCCACGTGCCGTCGAGCACGCCGTGCTTCTGGAACACGGAAACCGGCAGCTTGTCGCCCTGCTGGCGGTCCATCGGCAGCACGATATCCTTGACGAACGGGGTCGCATCGACCTCGGGAGCCGGGGTGTCGGCCGCGTCCGCCCAAGAAGCCGGGATGTCCACCTTGACCGCCGCGCTGACGCCGACGTCGACCGCCTGGTTATTCAGGTCGACGATCTTCTGACCGGCCTTTTTGAAGTAGGAGTTGTAGTTGTTCTTCTTCATGTCCTCGACCGCAATGTCGAGCGGGATGACCTTGGTCAGCGCGAAGAACGCCGCCTGCAGGATGCTGTTGGTGCGCTTGCCCAGACCGATCTCGCCGGCCAGCTTGACCGCGTCGATGATGTAGAACTGCGCGTGCTTGCGCGCGAGGTCGCGCTTGACCTTGCCCGGCAGGCGGGTTTCCAGCTCGTCCACACCCCACGGGCAGTTGAGCAGGTAGATGCCGCCGTCCTTGAGGTCCTCGGTCGTGTCGTACTTGCTGACGTAGGTCGGCGCATGCACGGCGACAAAGTCCGCCGCGGACACCAGATAGGTCGACTGGATCGGCTCGTCGCCAAAGCGCAGGTGCGACTGCGTCAGGCCGCCGGACTTCATCGAGTCGTAGGAGAAGTACGCCTGCGCGTACTTGTCTGCCGTCAGGCCGATGGTCGTGATGGCGTTTTTGTTCGCGCCGACCGTGCCGTCGCCGCCCAGGCCCCACAGCTTGCAGGAAACCTGGCCGGGGTGCGGCATCTCGATTTCCTTGTAGTCGAGCGAGGTGTAAGTCACGTCATCGTTGATGCCGATGGTGAAGTTGTTCTTGGGCTCTTCCTTGGCGAGGTTGTCGAACACCGCGACCAGCTGGCCGGGCGTGGTGTCCTTGGAGGACAGGCCGTAGCGGCCGCCGACAATGCGGATATCGCCGCGCCCCGCCTGATTGAGCGCGGTGCACACATCGAGGTAGACCGGCTCGCCGACCGAGCCGACCTCCTTGGAGCGGTCGAGCACGGCGACCTTTTTGCAGGTTGCCGGGATGGCGGCTGCAAAATGCTTGACCGAGAACGGGCGGTACAGGTGGATCTGCACCATGCCGACCTTGCGGCCGTTGGCGTTCAGGTAATCGACCGTCTCCTTGAGCGCCTCGGACGCCGAGCACATGACGACCACGACTTGCTCCGCGTCGTCCGCGCCGTAGTAGTTGAACAGCTGGTAATTGCGGCCGGTGATCTTGTTGATCTCGTGCATGTAGTGCTCGACCACCTCGGGCACGGCCGCGCTCTTGACGTTCGCGCCCTCCTTGCACTGGAAGTAGATATCCGGGTTTACGTTGTTGCCGCGGTTGGTCGGATGCTCCGGGTTGAGCGCGTTGCGGCGGAAGTCGCGCAGCGCGTCGTAGTCGACCAGCCCGCGCAGCTCCTCGTAGTCGAGCGCCTCGATGCGCTGCATCTCGTGCGAGGTGCGGAAGCCGTCAAAGCAGTGCATGAACGCATACTTGGCGCGGATGGCGGACAGGTGCGCGACCGCGCCCAGGTCCATCGCCTCCTGCGGGGACGAGGACATCAGCATCGCATAGCCCGTCGTGCGGCAGGTCATAAAGTCGGTGTGGTCGCCGAAGATCGAGTGGTGGTTGGAAGTGACCACGCGGGACGCGATGTGCATGACGTTGGGCAGGAACTGGCCGCCCATCGCGTACATCGCCGGGATCATCAGCATCAGGCCCTGCGACGAGGTGAAGGTCGTCGTCAGCGCGCCCGCCTGCAGCGAGCCGTGGCAGGTGCCCGCGGCGCCCGCCTCGGACTGCATCTGGATGACGTCGACCGTCGACCCGAACAGGTTTTTGCGCCCCTTGGCCGACCACTCATCCACCTTTTCCGCCATCGGCGAGGACGGCGTGATCGGGTAGATCGCCGCAACTTCGGTGAAGGCATAGGCGACGTGCGCCGCCGCCGTGTTGCCGTCCATAACGGCATAGTTCTTTTTCATTGAGAGCCTCATCTCCTATCAGTCGGTGCAACCGCGCCGGCGGCCGGGCGGCCTGAGCCGTCCGCCGCCGGCGCGCAGTTGCAGTTACAGCATGGTTATACGAAGTTGCACACGCGCGCCACCGACATTTCGGTGTAGCCCAGCGCCTCGGCCTTGGTCTGGCGGCCGCTGGCGACCTCGGCCACCAGACGGAGCAGGTC
>NZ_CALWUN010000052.1 GCF_944384735.1 uncultured Agathobaculum sp.
TTGCACGCGTCCGCGAGGAACAAAGGGCTATGCCCGCATAGTGACAACCACCAGCTTCGCTGGTGGTTGTGTTCATTTATTTCATGTCGCTTCGCTCTATGCGGTCGTACCGCACATGGGTTTATTGGCAGACTGATGCCTCAGACGCCCCCGCGCCCCCGCGCCGCAAGGCGCGTATCAAACAGAAAAGAGCCGCCCCCGGCGGCTCTTTTCATAAAAAGCCCAGCTTCGCCGGGCTTTTGATACCAGTGCGGAGCAAAGTTTCGCGCGCCGGGCGCGTCGGAACTTTGCGCAGCCCCGGACGCATCCGCAGCTTTGCTGCGGTGCGTCCCCCTCGTTTGAAGCTGTACGCTTCAAACGACGTTTTAGTTAAAGTATACGACCTCTTCCTCCGGCTTTTCCGTCGGGATGACCTCGGAAGCGTGCAGCACAGGCCCTTCGCCGCGGTACTGCGGCAGCGTTTCCACCGTGATCGACGCGGTCACACGCACCCAGTCGCGCACCTTCAAATCCTTCGCACCCGGCCAGCGGCACAGGAAGCCCAAAAAGCTGATGTCCTCCGCGCAGCACACCATGCCAAAGCGGCCGGGGACAAACGAGCCGTCCGGCACCTCCCGCCCGACATAAACCTGCGCGAGGAAGCGCACGGTCTTGCCGTCGTACTTGCCCGGATTGCCCATGGCATCGACGTACCACAGGCCGTAGTCCGCGGGCGCGATGTCGATGACATCGGCCCCCACGTCGAACGGCAGCGGCATGTTGCGCGCGTAGTCCTCGGAGTTGCCGTCCACGTCGTCCAGATAGATGGTCGCGCGCGGGTTCATCGCGCGGATATTCTTTTTGTAAAGCATATCCTTGAGCGCATCCGTGCAGCGGTTGAACACGACAAGGTCGGCGGTCGTGATGTGCTCGAACATCATCGGCCCCATGTTGTTCGAGTACAGCTCAAACGTCGCGGCGTTGACCGTCGTCACGATCTGGTACAGCTCCCAGCGCGCGGGCATGGCGGCCATCAGGTCGTCCAGCTTCCACATGCCGTTGTATTCGATCAGGATACGGTCAGGATCGAACTTCTGCTCGATACGCTTGAGCTTGTTGGGCGTCAGGTCGGCTGTGGACTCGACCGGCACGAGCGCCGTGCCGTAGTGCAGCAGCTCGCGCTCGTCGTACTCCTCGATGCCCTCCTCACACATCAGAAGCGCGGTGCGCTCGTTTTCGGTGAAGTTGGGGTCGGCAAGGATCTCCTTGATGAACTGCGTCTTGCCGCTCTCGAGAAAGCCGGTGAACACATACACCGGGATGGGCTGTCGGTTTGCCATGCTGTCCGCCCCCTCAGCCGATGCCGAACAGGGCAGCGATGCGCTCCTCGTCCAGCTCGGAGCCGATCACGCACAGGCGGCCGGTGTAGTCAGCCGCGCCGCGGCGCACCTCAGGCACGCCGGGCACATAGTCGAAGTGCAGCCAGCTGCCGCCGTCTGCGGCGGGCACGATGCCCTTGGCGCGCAGCACCATGCCGAGCGACGGGTCGCCCAGCGCGGTCAACGCGCGGCCGAGCTCGTCCTCGGTGTATTTGCGCGGCGTCTCGACGCCCCACGAGGTGAACACCTCGTCCGCGTCGTGGTCATGGCCGCAGCCGCAGTGGTCGTGATCGTGGTGGTGATGATGCCCGTGGTCATGGCAGCCGCAGGTGCAGTCCGGGCCGTGGTCGTGATGATGCTCGTGCTCGTGCTCATGCTCATGGTCATGGTCGTGATGGTGTTCGTGTTCGTGCTCATGGTCGTGATGGTGATGATGCTCGTGGTGCGGCTCGTGCGCGATCTCGTCGAGCACCTCCTGCACCAGATCGCGGCTGCCCTCCATCGTCTGGAGCAGCTGCGCGCCGGTCAGTTCCTTCCACGGGGTGGTGACGATGCGCGCGTGCGCGTTCAGCCCGCGCAGCAGCGTGAGCACCTCGTCGAGCCGGTTCGCCGGGCACTCGGCCGTGCGCGACAGCAGGATCGCGCCCGCGTGCGCGACCTGATTTTCAAAGAACTCGCCGAAGTTCTTCAGGTACATCTTGGCCTTGAGCGCGTCGACGACCGTGACGAACGAATTGAGCTGCACATCCAGATGCGCGTTCTGCACGGCCGCGATAACGTCCGACAGCTTGCCCACGCCCGACGGCTCGATCAGGATGCGGTCGGGGTGGTACTGGTCAACGACCTCGTGCAGCGCCTTGCCGAAGTCGCCCACGAGCGAGCAGCAGATGCAGCCCGCGTTCATCTCGTTGACGACGATGCCCGCGTCCTTGAGGAAGCCGCCGTCGATGCCGATCTCGCCGAACTCGTTTTCGATCAGCACGACCTGTTCGCCGGTCAGCGCGTCGGCCAGCAGCCGCTTGATGAGCGTGGTCTTGCCCGCGCCGAGAAAACCGGAAATAATATCAATCTTGGTCATTTGATTCGCCTCATTCCATGAATTACTTGCAGATAAGCATAGTATACCACTTTTTCAGGGAAATGCAAAGCATTTCAGTTAGCCTTTGCTAATCTTTGTGCAAACGAGCGCCCGCGGCACCTGCCGCGGGCGCTCCGGCTTTGCTTTTACCGCTGTGCGCAGTCAAGGCCGTTGTACTTGGTCACGCGGAACGGATAGGACTGCATCTCGGCCTCGACGCCGATCTCCTGCAGCCCGGCCACCAGCGACTCGACCACCTGCATGTCGTGGTCGCGCTGCGCGACCGACAGCTTCATGCGCTTGCCGAACGACGAGACCAGCATGGCAAACGGCTGCGCCGCACAGGGCAGCACCGCGCCGTAATCGAGCACATAGGGCATGCAGGACGGCGGCATCTGGAAGCGGCCGACGTTGGTGATCAGGAAGCTGTCCTCGAGCACGAAGTTGCGGCAGATCTGCTGCCCCTGCGTCATCTTGTCCGCCAGCGGGATTTTGGCCTCGTGCAGCTCGCTGCACTTGTCGGACGCGGCCTTGGCGCGGTAGAGCAGCTGTTCGCGCTCCATCTGGGTGTTCAGGAACTCCTTGGTCTTGCGGAACACGACCGGCAGCGGCAGGTCGCGGTACTCAGGCAGGTAGGGCAGGTCGATAAAGCAGATGAAGTAGCGCGTGGTCAGCGTCGGCAGCAGCGGGCGCAGGTCGACCGGGATCTGCGCGATGACCGGCTTGTCCGGCTCGCCGAACTTCCGGTCGAACGCGCGCATCAGCAGCGGCGCGACGATAGACAGCGGGCTGACGCTGATCGCCTTGCTGTACCCATGCAGCTGGGCGAACGGGAATGTAATCTCAGTGACAATTTCGGGCGCGTCGCCCAGGTTGGTCAGCTCCCATGCGTGCGCCGCCTCGGGCTTTTTCCAGATGCCCTTGGGCGAAAATTCCTGGTCGGCCAGCTGGCGGTAGCCGTCCTCGCTCTCGGCGGGCGACCAGCGTGTGTCCAGACTGCGCACCGAGCCGTCGTTCTCGACCTTATAGCCGCACAGCGTCAGGTACTGGAACAGCACGCAGCGGATGAACTCCTCAAAGCCGCGGCCGTCCGAGATCGAGTGCTGGTATTCCATCGTGATCGTGTTGCCCTCGTAGCCGACGAGGAACAGGTAGCCGTTGGTGTCGGGCGAGCCGATGGCATAGCGCTTTTCCACGCCGTCGAACGGCAGAACGACCGGCGGCAGCACGTTGGTGCGGTAGCGGAAGCAGGTGTCGGTCGGCTCAAGGCCGAGCATCATGTGCGGGAAGCGCAGCAGCGCCTTTTCGACCGCCTGCTGCAGCACGTCCGGCTGCACCGGGTCACGCATGCGGATGGTATGCCGCGGCACGCAGGCCACGGTCTCATGGGTGTTGTACAGAAAAATCTTCGCGTAGCTGTCCGTGCGGAGCAGCGGATATTCGTTATAAAGTTCCATTCCCAGTTCCCTCCGAGAGCGGTATTTTCAAATCCTTCCTGTCCTTATTGTAGCACCGCGCGCGGGGTTTGTAAATCGAATCCGGCTGCTGTTTGCCGTTTCCGGACAGCGTGTCGGATAAAAGAAGCGGCGCGCCCCAAGGGCGCGCCGCCGCAAAGCCATTTTCTGTTACCGCACCGGGATGTCCACGCCGCCGACCGTCAGGGATACAACGTCCTCCAGCGGAATGATCTCGCTGAACATGTCGCCCTTCTGGCAGACGGTTTTGCCATCCTCCGGCTTGATGCTGCCGCCTGCATAGGACAGGTCTAAGCTGGTACCGTCCGCTTTGTTGAGGATGATCTGCAAATCGTCAAAATACTGTTTCATCTGCGCGCGGTCATGGTCGGACTGGCGGCCGGACTGCGCATTCTCGTCCCACTGCACCTCGCTGTCGACCGTGTAATCGACGCGCAGCGCCAGCGGGGACAGCGTGATCTGGTCAATGGTCGCCGTCATGCCGTTCAGGTCGATGACCTGCCCTGCGGGCAGACTGACCGAGGTATCCTCGAAATCCATATTGAACTTGAACGACCAGTCACCCTCGGCGACCACCGTGCGGTTCATGTCCTCGTCAAACACGCACAGGTCGCTGAATTTCGCCCGCATCGTGCGGCCGAGTACGTCACCGTTGCTGATCTCACGGGTTTCGACATACTGGATGGAGGCATCGGCCGGGTCGGCATCGTAGAAGTACGAACCGCCATGCGTACCGCCAAAATATCCAACCAGCGTGGTATCCTCCTCGGCAAAGGTCAGTGGCAGAAGGCCGTCGCCCACCGTTTTGCCCAGGTCAATGTCGAACGGCGTGCCGTCGTCCTTAACGATCGAATAGGTGATCGCGTAATGGTACTTGTCGCCGATGATCGCGTCCGCTGTGATCGTTACGCCGTTCGAGGTATCGCTCGCACCGATCGGTCGACCGATCTGGTCGATGATCTCGGTGTCAGCCGTCGGGCCGAACACACCGGAGAACGCCTCCCCTGCGGTTTTGAGCACGCCGGTCGCGCCCGCGCCGACGCCCAGCACCAGCGCCGCCGCCACGCCGATGGCCGCGATACGCGGCAGGCGGGACGCGCGCCTGCGCGTCTTTTGCTGCACGGGCGGCTGCTGCGCCGCCGCGTCCAGCAGGTGATCCACCATGCGCGCCTTGGCCCCGTCCGAAAAGCGCAGGCCGTCCAGTGCGTCAGTATACTCCCTGTTATCATTATACGCTCTGTTCATATCCGTTCCCTCCCAAGGTCATGCGCAGCTTTTGCCGTCCCCGGCTCAGGTGCGCGCTCACCGCGGACTCGCTCCGGCCCAGCAGGGCGGCGATCTCGCGGACGGAATAGCCTTCATAGTAGTAGAGATAGACCGCATCGCGGTAGTTCTCGGGCAGCGCCATCACCGCCTCGAGCACATCGCCCGTGGGCGCGTCAGGCGCGGGCGTTTCCGCCACTGCCTCGAGCGCCACCGTGCGCCGCCGAAAACTGCTGCGCAGCACGTCCTTGCAGGCGTTCGCCGTCGCGCGGATGACCCACGCCTTTTCGTGCGCCGGGCTATCGAATACCTGCCCGCTTGTCAGCAATTTCAAAAACACGGTTTGGCAGATGTCCTCCGCATCGTGCGTGCTTTTGAGGTAGGTGTATGAAAGCCGCAGGATCAGGTCGGCATAGGTGTTGACCAGCCGCTCGGCCTCTGCCCTGTCCAGTTGTATCATGGTTTAGCAACTCCTTTGGCGGCCGTCCGGCCGTGTCAGCAACGTCGCTTCACCTACCATACGAATGAAGGGCGTGATTGCTGACAGCAGGAGGGAACTTTTTTCAATTCTCGTTGCGGCGCTCACAGCACCATCGACACCAGGCCGATGGCCAGCAGGTGCAGCGGGTAGAACCAGTAGAAAAACCGGCCGAGGTTGTGCTTGCCCCGCTCGCCCCGGTAGGCAAACAGCAGCGGCACGGCCAGCAGGCTGTAAATCTGCACACCGCCCAGCCGCAGCGCGACCACGGCCAGCCCGAGCGCGAACCCCAGCCGCGGCGCAGCGCCGTCGGGCAGGGCTTTGCAGGACAGGCAGTCGGCAAGCTCGGCAAACAGCGGCAGCAGCACACCCCAGAAGCCGTAGTCGACCGACAGCAGCAGGCACAGCACCGCCGCGCCGCACACCGCCCCGCCAAGCGCCAGCGTGCCGATGGCATCCTGCCGCCGCCGGCAAAACCGGAACGCATACAGCACGCACAGCGACAGCGTGAACGTGATCAGGATATTGCCCTACAGCCGCCCGCTGTACACCCAGAACGCCGCCATGCACAGCAGACCCATGCCCAGCACGCGGGTCAGGTACCGCCGGGGGCGGCGCGTGCAGCGGCTGCCCTCCCAGATGCAGAAGGAGAACACCGGGAACGCCAGCCGTCCGACGATGCGCAGCCACAGCACGCCGGGCAGCAGCTGCGCGCCGATGTGGTCGAGCAGCATCGCGGCCGCCGCAATCAGCTTGAGCTCGTTCTGGGTCAATTCCCGCCTCGGTTTTCCGCCCATTTTACCCCTCTTTCCCCGCGCAAATGTGCAATACAGCATCAGTATAGCACCAAACGCAGGGCGGTACAACGTCCGGCGCGCAAAAGTCCCGCCCGCCGCGCAGATTTTACTCGCGCGCCGCGCCTGCCGTATGGTACAATAGGAACAGAAAACCGGACGGCGCGCGCCGTCCGGCATATTGCAAACGGAGGGATAGCCATGGCAACACCATCGCGCTTTGCGCGCATCACCGCAGCGGGCCTTGTGCTCGGCCTGCTGCTGCCAACCGCCGCACTGGCGGACAACACCGAGACGCAGGATTTTGACATCCGCATCGTACACACCAACGACATCCACGCCCGCGTTGAGGAGTCCGCGGACGACGGCATGATCGGCATGGCACGGCTCGCCGGGGTGATCGACGGCTATACAGAGGGCGCCGACCTCGACCTCGTGCTCGACTCGGGCGACCTGTTCCACGGCCAGCCGATCGCCACGCTCGTGCAGGGCGAAAGCATTGCCGAGCTCGTCCGCGCCTGCGGTTATGACGCGGTCACGGCGGGCAACCACGACTGGAGCTACGGCGCGGACCGCCTCAAGGAGCTGTGCGCGCTCGCGGACGTGACCATGCTGACCGGCAACGCCATCGCGGACGACACGGACAAAGCGTTCTTTGACGAGGAATTTTACACCGAATCCGTGCAGATCGGCGGGCAGGAGCTCAAGGTCGGCCTGTTCGGCGTATTCGACCCGTCGCTCAAGGGCGACACCGCGCCGCGCAATATCGAGGCGTTGTACTTCACCGACGCGGCCGCTTACGCCAACGAGGCCGCCGACGCGCTGCGCGCGCAGGGCTGCGACATCGTCATCGGCCTGACGCACGCCCACGACCCGGCGGGTCTGGCCGCACAGGTCGGCGGCGTCGACCTGTGGCTGTCCGGGCATGAGCATATTCAGCTCGACCAATGGGTCTCCGATGCCGACGGCAAGGACACCCGCGTGGTCGAAAGCGGCTATTATCTGTACTCGCTCAGCCTGATCGAGCTGTCCGGCACGCTGGATGACACCGGCGCGGTCGAGGACCTGCGCATCGACGTGACGCCCATGGATTACGCCGCCGCATCGGCTTATGCGCCCAGCGCGGCGGTCGAGGGGGCGCTGGATGGGATCCACGACGCCCAGCAGGACAAGCTGGAGGAAAAGGTCGGCGAAACCCCCGAAGCGCTCGACGGCGTGTGGGAAGACCTTCGCATCGGCCAGCAGAACCTCGGCAATGTCGTCGCCGACGCCTACCTGCTGGAAACCGGCGCGAATGTGGCGTTTGAGAACGCGGGCGGCATCCGCGCCTCGGTCGAGGCAGGCGATGTGACCTACGGCGACATCATCGGCGTCAGCCCATACGGCAACTACATCGTCACCAAGCAGGTGACCGGCGCGGAGCTGGTTGACATTCTGGAAACCTCGCTCGATATCGGCCTGCAAAACCGCGCGGCAAACGACAGCGGCGACTACGATGCATGGCCGGACAACAGCGGCAGCTACCTGCAATTTGGCGGCATGACCGTCATCTGGGACCCGGAGGCCGAAAAGGGCAGCCGTGTTGTCTCGATCGAGATAGAGGGGCGCACCTTCCGTGAGGATGAAAAATATATCGTTGCGACCAACAATTTCGTCGCCGTTTCCGAGGATTACCCGCAGCTGGCACAGGCGCCGGAAATCGGCCAGTACAGCGCCTGCGATGAAGCGCTGGTGCGGTTTTTCCAGACAGAGGACGCCGATGTGATCGCGTGGTCTGTTGCCGACCAGCGTCTGGTCGAGCAGACGGACAGCGCGGACACGCGCCCGTCCGCCGCCTTTACCGATGTGCAGCCGGACGACTGGTTCTGTGCGGCGGTCGACTATATGGTCGAACACGGCGTGATGAACGGCACGGAAGCGACCACCTTTGAGCCGGAGACCGCGGTCAGCCGCGGCATGCTCGCCGCCATCCTGTGGCGGCAGGCGGGCAGCCCGGCTGTGGACGGCGCGCTGCCCTACACCGACGTGGCGCCCGACGCCTACTACACTGCGGCCATCCGCTGGGCGGCGGACGCGCAGGTCGTCACCGGTTATGACGAAACCCACTTCGGCCCGGAGATGCCGGTCACGCGCGAGGAATTGGCGACCATGCTGTTCCGCTTTGCGCGCAATCAGGGCATGGAGGCGGTCAACCTGTCCGAGCACTTGACCGGCTTCCCGGATGCCGCGCAGGTCAGCGAATTCGCCGTCCCGGCGCTCAACTGGGCGGTCGGCAGCGGCATTGTCGGCGGGGACGACGGCCTGCTCAAGCCGCAGGGCACGGCATCCCGCGCCGAAGCCGCGCAGATGCTGATGCGTTATATGGAACTGGCGGCCTGACCCGGCCGTTCCGTTCAAGCCATACACTACAATCGCAGGAAGGGAGCAGAATCATGCAATACGAACTCAAGGGCGGCGTTTTCCCGGTCGTGGTCTGCCAGCTGGCGGATGGCGAAAAGATGATCACCGAAAAAGGCTCGATGGTCTGGATGAGCCCCAACATGGAGATGGAAACGACAGGCGGCGGCCTCGGCAAAATGTTCTCCAAGGCGTTTTCCGGCGAAAGCATGTTCCAGAACATCTACACGGCGCGCGGCGCAGGGATGATCGCGTTCGGGTCGAGCTTTCCCGGCCGCATCCTGACGCTGGAGGTCGCGCCGGGGCGCGAATTCATCCTGCAAAAAACCGCTTTCCTCGCCTCCGAGGCGGGCGTGCAGCTGTCCATCCACTTCAACAAGAAGTTCGGCGCCGGCCTGTTCGGCGGCGAGGGCTTCATCATGCAGCGCCTGTCGGGCAGCGGCATCGCCTTTGCCGAGGTCGACGGCGAGCTGGTCGAGTACGCGCTCGCGCCCGGCCAGCAGATGGTCGTCGACACGGGCAACGTGCTCGGCTTTGAGTCCAGCGTCGCCATCGACATCCAGCAGGTCAAGGGCATCAAGAACAAGCTGCTCGGCGGCGAGGGCTTTTTCAACACCGTGCTGACCGGCCCGGGCAAGATCTGGCTGCAAACCATGCCGATCGCGGGCGTGGCGTCGGCCATCCAGCCGTTTATCGTCACCGGCAACAGCTGACCCGTCCTGACGGCAATCCAAAAGGGGCGCGGCCTGTGTCAAACAGGCCGCGCCCCTTTATTATCTGGTTATGCGTTTTCCGAAAATTCAGCAAGCCGCAGGTTTTCGTTATGGTCGAGCGCATAGGTGATGTTCCACGGCGAGGAGAACAGCAGCAGGCTGTTGCCCTTGAGGTCTTCGACGATCTTGGTGTCGCTGGTCAGCTGCAGCGCCTTGATGTCGAAATCCTCCTCGTCGTTCTCCACCCAGCGGACGTGCTCATACGGCAGGTTTTCGCGGATGATCTCGACGTTGTACTCGTTTTTCAGGCGGTACTCGAGCACTTCAAATTGCAGCACGCCGACAACGCCGACGATGACGGCCTCCATGCCCGAGCCCGGCTCACGGAAGATCTGGATGGCGCCCTCCTGCGCGATCTGCTCGACGCCCTTGACGAACTGCTTGCGCTTCAAGGTGTCCTTCTGCCGGACGGTCGCGAACAGCTCGGGTGCAAAGGTCGGGATGCCGGAATAGACGCACTTGCGCTTGGGGTCGCACACCGTGTCGCCGATCGAGAACACGCCCGGGTCGAAAATGCCGATGATGTCGCCCGCATAAGCCTCGTCGACGATCGAACGATCCTGCGCCATCAGCTGCTGCGGCGCGGCGAGCACCATCTTCTTGCCGCCCTGTACATGCAGCACCTCCTGCCCGCGCACAAACTTGCCCGAGCAGATGCGCATGAACGCGATGCGGTCGCGGTGCGCCTTGTTCATGTTGGCCTGAATCTTGAAAACAAAGGCCGAGAAATGATCCTCGAACGGGTCGACCACACCAATATCGGCCGTGCGCGCGGTCGGCGGCGGGGTCATCTGCAAAAACTTCTTGAGGAACGGCTCGACGCCGAAGTTGGTCAGCGCCGAACCGAAGAACACAGGCGACAGCCTGCCCTCGTGCACGGCTTTGAGGTCGAACTCGTCGCCCGCGCCGCTCAGCAGCTCGACGTCGTCGATCAGCGTCTGGTACTGGTCCTCGGGCAGCAGTCCCTCGAGCACCGGGTCGTCGATCGACAGGCGCTGCGCCTTGACCTCATGGCGGAAATCCGCGCCCTCGAACGCGATGACCTGATCGTCCATGCGGTCATACACGCCCTTGAAGCGCTTGCCCGAGCCGATCGGCCAGTTGACCGCATAGGTGCCGATGCCCAGCTCGTTTTCGATCTCCTCCAAAAGCTCATAGGGGTCGCGCGATTCGCGGTCCATCTTGTTGATGAAGGTGAAGATCGGCACGCCGCGCATCGCGCACACCTTGAACAGCTTGCGCGTCTGCGCCTCGACGCCCTTGGACGCGTCGATGACCATGACGGCCGAGTCGGCCGCCATCAGCGTGCGGTAGGTGTCCTCGGAGAAGTCCTGATGGCCGGGGGTATCGAGGATGTTGATGCACTTGCCCTCATACCGGAACTGTAATACCGACGAGGTGACCGAAATACCGCGCTGCTTCTCGATCTCCATCCAGTCGGACACAGCGTGACGGGCGTTTTTCTTGCCCTTGACCATGCCGGCCTCCTGAATGGCGCCGCCGTACAGCAGGAATTTTTCCGTGATGGTGGTCTTACCGGCGTCCGGGTGCGAGATGATCGCAAACGTGCGCCTGTTTTCGATTTCTTTTTTCAATTCTGCCACTGGCATTTTCCTCCCGATCGTTTGAAAAACCAAATATTTCGCAAAATGTTCACAAAATGTTCACAATACTTCGCTATCATAGTAACCGTGGAAAGCGTAAGATCCCCCCACATGTTCTTGCTTTCTACTCTCTATCCTACCTTTTATTGCGGGAGCGGCCGGACGGAAGTCCGGCCGTTCCTGTTTTATGCCTCCGGCTCGATTGGAAACACGTTTCCAATCGAAAGGGACGCACCGCGCAATCGCGCGGATGCGTTCATGCTGTGAAAAGTTCCGACCGACGAAACTTTTCGCAGTCCTTGTATCAAAAGCACGGGCAAAGCCCGCACTTTTGATGAGCCGCCGCGCAACATCGCGCGGCCGCTCTTTTCCATGCGCGGCTGCGCCGCGGCGCGTTACAGAGACGGCAAAGCCGGCCTTTGGATGAGATGCGCGGCTGCGCCGCGATTTCATGCAGCGCAGCGTCATAAAAGGCAGGAACAAAGCAGAAAAACGGGGGTCACAGGTCGCGGCGGCCTTCGAGCGCGCGGGTCAGCGTGACCTCATCGACGTATTCCAGATGCCCGCCCACCGGGATGCCATAGGCCAGCCGCGTGATGCGGATGCCGAACGGCTGTAGCAGCCGCGAAATGTACATCGCCGTGGCCTCGCCCTCGGTGTCCGGGTTGGTGGCGAGGATGACCTCCTCGGTGTCCTCGTCGGCCACGCGCTGCACCAGCTCGCGGATGCGGATATCATCCGGCCCGACGTGCCCCATCGGGGACAGCGTGCCGTGCAGCACATGGTACAGGCCGTGGTACTCCTTGGTGCGCTCAAACGCGATCACATCGCGCGGCTCGGCCACGACGCAGATGGTCTTCTGGTCGCGGCCCTGGTCGGCGCAGATCGGACAGGTCTCACTGTCTGTTAGGTTCTGGCAACGCGCACAGGTAAAGGTTTTGGCCTTGGCCTCGCGGATGGCGTCGGCAAAGCGCTCGGCGTCCTCCTTGGACAGGTCGAGCACATGGAAGGCCAGCCGCTGCGCGGTTTTCTGCCCGATGCCGGGCAGCTTGGCAAATTCCTCGATCAGCCGCTCGACCGGCGGCGCGAAAAAGTCCATCAGAACAGGCCGCCCAGACCGCCGCCCATGCCGCCGGTGACGGCGTTCATCTGGCTCTGGCTCTTTTCATTCGCGGCCTTGAGCGCCTCGTTGACCGCTGCCACGACCAGATCCTGCAGCATATCAATATCGTCCGGGTCGACGACGTCGGGTTTGATCTCGACCGACTTGAGCGTCGACGTGCCGACGACGGTCGCAGTCACCATGCCGCCGCCCGCCGAACCGGTCGTCTCCATCTGCGCGATCTCCTCCTGCGCCTTCATCATGCTTTCCTGCATCTTCTGCGCCTGCTTCATCATCGCCTGCATGTTCATGCCGCCGCCGAAGCCGCCGCCAAAGCCCTTGCCCTTTGCCATGTGTATGTCCTCCTCAAAGTTCTTTTACTTGGATGTCAAATGCTTTCGCCCGGCCGATCAGCTCGTCGACCGCGGCGTTTTTTTGTCCCCTCGGTTCGTCGCCCGCCTCGCGCACCTTGATTTTGAGCGGCGCGCCCGCAAGCGCCTCGACCTGCGCGCGGATGGCCTGCATGGTCGACTCGGCCTTGGCGAGCATGACCGTAATGCCGTCTTCACACAGGATGACGAGCGCCCCGTCCTCTAAAACGCCCTTTGCGGACAGCTTGAGGTTGGTCAGCGCGCCCGTGTTGATCTTGCCTGACAGCGCTTCGAGCAGCTGCGGCCACTGCGGCCACGCGGCTGCCGCCGGCTTTTCCGGCGCTTTGGCCTGCGGCTGCGCAGGCGGCGCATCCTCCGCCAGCCAGCCGGGCGCGTCGCTGTCGTCCGGCGGGGGCGGCGCGTCCTCGTC
>NZ_CALWUN010000053.1 GCF_944384735.1 uncultured Agathobaculum sp.
TAGGGATATATAGCATTGCAATGTATCCAGAGAAATTAAGTATGGAATATTCTAGGCTTGGATATGATGAATCTGGTATATTTCATAAAAGACTTACTATAAAATCAGATAAGGATTTTTTAGATGGTGGTGGTCTTGTAACCCTTACCACCAGTTTACCGGCAACTGTAACATGCGATAGTAAATACATAGAGGTAATTCAAAAAGATGCCTACACTTGGGAGGCTGTACTTCCAACTGGTTTTTATGATTTTACAGCAACAACAGAAGATGAAAGTGTTACATGTAGAGTTTATGTCGATGATTTAGAAGATAGTGATACAGAATAGATATTTGTCAGGTTGAAGGTAGATGCATGTTACTCTTAATTAAAGAGGATATGACCATGGCAAAATTTTAATTGAAGCTCTGATCGGCAGCGGCTCGATGGCCTACAAGAATAAGCCCCCTGCCAGTCGGCCCACAAGAGGTACGGTCTATGTGACCAATCAACGGGTGTGCTACTATGAGTCTTGGAGCAACTACCCCCAATAATTCTATTTTATAACATAGGCGCACTAGTGTGGGATTCCATAAGAGCTTAAAAGTTAGGAGAAAATGTGGAGGCATCTGCAAGATTCGCAGACGCCTCCACATTGATGCGCAAAATCGGTTTTAATGTTGTCCTTTTGCGGGGGCTCCTATGCTGCGGCGCTTTTTGGTTCTGCCCGTCCGTCCGCCTGCATAGGATAAAGCAAAAGCAGGAGGGACGAGAGCATGATCGTTTTTGCAGCCAAGGTATCGGTAAAAAAAGTGGTGGCGGGCGTGCTGGCGTTTGGCGCGGTCGCGCTGGGGGTCGTTTGGCTCGTGCCGGCGGCGGGAACGATGGATGCGCAGGCGGCCTCGGGCGAGGTCGACATGAGCAGCAAGCTCAAAACCAACGAGCAGCGGGTCGCGCTGCTGGAAAGCTATGGCTGGCAGGTCGACCCGGAGCCGCGCAGCGAGCGCGAGGTACAGATCCCCAAGACGTTTGACGACACCTATCAGGCGTATAACGCCATCCAATTGGGGCAGGGGCTGGACCTGACACCCTATCAGGGCAAACGGGCGACGCTGTACACCTATGAGCTGCTTTCGTATCCGACCGGCGAGACGGGCGTGACGGCCAACCTGCTGATCCGGCGCAACTACCTGATCGCAGCCGATATCAGCTCGGCCGAAGCGGACGGCTTTGTCCATGGCCTGACGGAAACGCCCGCCGCGGACAGCACCCCGGATGCCCCGTCCCCATAAAGCAGCAGAATACCGCGCCCCGCGCCTTTGGCGCGGGGCGTATTGGTAGGTACGGTATAATTGCACGAAAAAAAGCGGTAAGGATTATGGTATCTATTGGTGGATTTCGGGGGATTGCACTTTTTCCGTAATTGCCTATTGTGCAAGTTGCGAAAAAGTGGTATGCTGTTATCAGCAAACCATTGTCGGGGGAGACAAAATGCCACGGATGCGATTGGACAAGCTGCTGGCGCACCTGAACTGCGGCAGCCGCAAGGAAGTGCAGGCGATGATCCGCGCGGGGCGCGTGCAGGTGGACGGCGCGGTCGAGCGCGACCCTGCGGCCAAGGTGGACGCGGATACGGCACAGGTCATGCTCGATGGGCAGGCGCAGGCCTACCGGGCGCAGCGGTATTTTATGCTCAACAAGCCCGCCGGGGTGATCACGGCCAGCCGGGATGCACGGCATGATACCGTGCTCGAATTGTTCCCCGAAAAGGAGCGGCGCGGCCTGTTTGCCGTCGGGCGGCTGGATAAGGATACCGAGGGGCTGCTGCTGGTCACGGACGACGGCGCGCTCAGCCATGCGCTGATGAGCCCGGCAAGGCATGTGGATAAGGTGTACGAGGCTGAGGTCGACGGCACGCTCGCGCCCGACGCGGCGGCGCGCTTTGCCGCCGGGTTGACGCTGGGGGACGGCACGGTATGCCTCCCGGCGCGGCTCGAGCCCGCGCCCGATCTGGGCGGCGCATGGGTGCGCGTGACGCTGCGTGAGGGCAAATACCATCAGGTCAAGCGCATGGTGGCTGCTGTGGGCGGTACGGTGACGCGCCTGCGGCGCATCCGGCTGGGCGGGCTGTCGCTCGATGCGGCGCTCGCGCCCGGCGATTACCGCGCGCTGACCGCGCAGGAGCTGGCAGCGCTGACCGGGCAGGCGGAATAGGCTATCAAAAAGTCTACAAAAATTTTTGAGATTTTTGTACAAAAATCCAGAAGACTATGATATAATGTCTTAAAATGCGTAGGGGACGCCGGGCGTTCTTGTGAACAATGTCAGGAAAGCACAGATTCGCTGTGCCGGGCAGCCGCGCAGTGCGGCGCATGCCGCAGAAGCGGAAAATACGGGAAAGGTGATGGAAATGGCTTCAAGATTGTTCCAGTCGATTGTTTTGCAGATGAAGGACACGGTGGACCGCACCATCGGGATCGTGGATGCAAGCGGCGCGGTCGTGGCATGTACCGACCTGCCCCGCATCGGTGAGATGCGCGAGGAAGCGATCACCGAGCTGGGCTTTGCCGGGGACTTGGTGCGCTTTGGCGGCTATACCTACCACACGACCGGGGAACGCGCCAGCCGGCTGGAATATGCGGTGTTCGTGCAGGGTGAGGACGAGCTGGCGCGCAGCATCTGCTCGCTGGTGGCGGTTTCCATCAACAACATCAAGACCCTTTACGATGAAAAGCACGATAAGGCGACGTTTGTCAAGAATATCATCCTGGACAACATCCTGCCGGGCGATATTTACATCAAATCGCGTGAGCTGCACTTCGGCAACGACGTGCCGCGCGTGGTATTCCTTGTGCGCCAGCAGATGCCGGCGGACGTGGCCGCTATCGACGTGGTGACCGGCATGTTCCCGGACAAGCAGAAGGACTTTGTGCTGCACATCTCGGAGACCGATATCGTTGTGGTCAAGGAGGTCAAGGCGGGCAGCGACGTCAAGGATCTGGCCAAGATCGCCTCGTCGATCGAGGAGGCGCTGCTGAGCGAGCTGTCGGTCAAGAGCCTGATCGGCATCGGCTCGGTGTCCTCGCAGATGAAGGACATCGCCAAATCCTTCAAGGAGGCGCAGACCGCCATCGAGGTCGGCGCGGTGTTCGATACCGAAAAGAACATCATCAGCTTTGAAAACCTCGGCATCGGCCGCCTGATCTACCAGCTGCCGATTACGCTGTGCGAAATGTTCCTCAGCGAGGTATTCAAAAAAGGCTCGATCGACTCGCTCGACCAGGAGACACTGTTTACCATCCAGAAGTTCTTTGAGAACAACCTGAACGTGTCCGAGACCTCGCGCAAGCTGTTCGTGCACCGCAATACGCTGGTGTACCGGCTGGAAAAGATCAAAAAGCTGACCGGTCTTGACCTGCGCGAGTTTGACCACGCGATTGTGTTCAAGGTGGCGCTCATGGTGCGCAAATACCTCGCAAGCCGCGAGGAAGGCGTGCGCTGAAGCCCACCGTTCACAAAAACTTCATAAAAAAGCGCGCGCTCCGGAAAATTGGCGGGGATTGTCGTCTTGCGTCAGAACGGAAAATCTGTTATAATAGGCAAAGGTGTATGGTATGCATGCACCTTTGCCTTTTTGGCTATTCAGATCGGCTTCTGGGAGGAATGCCTGTGATACGCATGAACGACGTCACCATGGTGTACGATAACGGTACCCGTGCGGTGAATAAAGCCAGCCTGCGTGTGGACGAGGGGGAGTTCGTCTTTCTGGTCGGCGCGTCCGGCTCGGGCAAGACCACGATCATCAAGCTGCTGACTGCCGAGGTGCGCCCGACCGAGGGGCGCGTGCTGGTCAACAACTATAACGTAGGGGAGATGAAAAAGCGCCAGATCCCCTATCTGCGGCGTACGCTGGGCGTCGTGTATCAGGATTTCCGCCTGATCAACAACAAGTCGGTGTATGAAAACGTCGCGTTTGCCATGCGCACGATCGGCGCCAAGGGCAAGGCGATCAAGGAACGCGTGCCCTATGTGCTCGAGCTGGTCGGCCTGTCGGACAAGGCGCAGACCAAACCGATGAACCTGTCGGGCGGCGAGCAGCAGCGCGTGGCCATCGCGCGCGCGCTGGTCAACAACCCGCGCCTGATCATCGCGGACGAGCCGACCGGCAACCTCGACCCGGCGCGCTCGCTCGAGCTGATGACGCTGTTTGAAAAGATCAACGAATTGGGCACCACCGTGCTGATCGTCACGCACGAAAAAGGCCTTGTGGACGAGTTTGAAAAACGCGTCGTCATGATCGACCAGGGTGAGGTCGTCAGCGACCAGACAGGTGGGTACTATCATCTATGAGACGTTTTGGTTACTATTGGAAGGAAGGCTTCCGCAATATTTTCAAGCACGGTTTCATGTCGATCGCGGCGGTGCTCATCATGCTCGCCTGCCTGCTTTTGACGGGAACCGTCACCCTGATTGCGTATAATATCAATCAGAGCATTCAGACCTTGCAGCAGTCCAACGAGATCGTCGTCTTTATCGACGAGGACCTGACCACGCGCGAGGCCAAGGCGCTGGGCAGCGAGTTTGAGCGCATCGACAACATCGCGACCATCGACTTTGAGGACCGCGACGTGGCGCTTGAAAAGTACCGCGAGGAGCTGGGCGACGACGCGGTCATTCTGGAAAACTACAATTCCGCCAACAACCCGCTGCGCAACAGCTTCATTTTCACGCTCAAGGACCCGACGCTGGCCGAGCAGACCATCGAGCAGATCAGCGCGGTCGACGGCACCGACTATATCCGCGCGGATGAGGACGTGATCTCCCGCCTGATCCAGGTGCAGCATGTGTTCAACATCATCGCGCTGGCGATGGTGGTCGGCCTTGCCGTGATTTCGGTCTTTATCATTTCCAACACGGTAAAGCTGGCCATGTTCGCGCGGCGGGAGGAGATCTCCATCCAGAAGATGGTTGGCGCGACCAACTGGTTCATCCGCTGGCCGTTCGTCATCGAGGGCATGGTGCTCGGCCTGCTGGCCGGCGGGCTGGCTTACCTGGCCGAATGGGGGCTGTACTCCGAGCTGACCAATGTGGTCAGCGGCGTCATCCCGTATTTCCACATCCTGCCGTTCAGCGAGCTGCAGTGGCTGGTGCTGGCGGTGTATCTGGGCGCGGGCGTGCTGTTCGGCATCGGCGGCTCGGTGACGAGCATCCGCAAGTTTATGAACGTCTGACCCATCGGCAAGAACAGAAGGAGCGAATACCATTATGATGAAGAAAAGCACGACCCGGCTGATCTCCTGTATCATCGCGGGCATCCTTGTGGTCGCGTTGCTCGCGTCCATGCTGGCGTCCGGCATTGCCTTTGCCGGCGCGGCCGAGGACGCGGACGAATTGCAGGATAAGCTGTCCTCGCTCGAGGACGAGAAGGCCGCGGTCAAGGAAAAGATCGCGCAGCTGACCAAGCAGGCGGACGACGTCGAGGCGACGCGCGCCGCGCTGCAGAGCGAGATCGACCTGACCAAGGAAGAGATCACGACGGTCGAAGCCTATATCGAACGCCTGCAGGGGCAGATCGACGTCAAGACGACCGAGCTTGCGGCCGCCGAGCAGGCGCTGGAGGAAAAGGAAGAGGATTTTGCGCTGACCGTGCGCACCACCTATGAGCAGGGCGACAACAGCTACCTGCAGGTGCTGCTCAACTCGACCAGCTTTTCCGACTTGCTCAGCCGGATGGAGATCATCACGGCCATCATGAACGACAACAAGCGCACGGTAGAGGAGTATACCGCTGCCAAGGAGGATATCGAGCAGAAGCGCGAGGAATTGCAGCAGACGCAGGATTCCCAGAAGGAATATCAGAAGAACCTGAGCTATAAGGTCGACGAACTGGCCGCGAGCGAGGCCGAGCAGGCCGCGCTGGCCGAGAGCATTCAGGCTTACAAGGCCGAGAGCGAGGCCGAGTATGACCGCATTTCCAATGAGATGCAGGATGTCAGCAACCAGATCGCGGCGCTGTCCGCGCAGGCGGCGGCGAACGGCTCGGTGCCGATGGGCGACGGCACGCTGATCTGGCCGACGCCGAGCTGCACGACCAACTCGAGCGCTTACGGCTGGCGTATCCACCCGATCTACGGCACGCGTAAGTTCCACGCGGGTGAGGATATCCCGGCAAGCTACGGCGCGGAAATCCTTGCGGCGGCGTCCGGCACGGTCATCACCGCAGGGTGGGTTTCCGGCTACGGCAACTACACGGTTATTGACCATGGCGGCGGCATGATGACGGCCTACGGACACCAGAGTACGATCGCGGTGTCGGTCGGCCAGACCGTGACGCAGGGGCAGGTCATCGGCTACGTCGGTTCGACCGGCAACTCGACCGGCCCGCACCTGCACTTTGAGGTGTATATCAACGGTGCTACGGTCGACCCGAAGAGCTTTTTCTAAAAGGTACATAAAGGGAGGGGTGTACCCTCCCTTTTGTGTTATGGAGTGGTGATATGAAAAATTTAAGGGAACTGCGCATCACGGCAGGCACAGCCCTGCTGTTGTGCGTGACGGTGGCGGCCGCGACCATGCTGGGCTGCTACGCCGCGTTCGGCTGGCGCTCGGGCGCGGTCGAGCGGAAGTTGCGCGAGCTGGACCGCATCGTGGCCGCGCGCTATGTCGGCACGGCGGACGAGCAGGCCGTCGCGGATTACGCGGCGGTCGGCTATGTGGCCGGGCTGGGCGACCAGTGGTCAAGCTATATCCCGGCCGACCAGTATGAGGCCTATCAGCTCAGCAGCGCGGGCAAGGGCTGCGGCATCGGCGTGACCGTGCTCACCGAGGACGGCAATATCCGTGTCAGTCTGGTCTATGACGACTCGCCCGCGGCGCAGGCCGGCATCCAAAAGGGCGACTATATTGTCGGTGCGGAGGGATTGACCGTCGCGCAGGACGGCGCGGACGCGGTGGTGGACGCGATTGCGGGCGAGGCGGGCACCGAGGTGACCGTGTCGGTCGCGGATACGCCGGACGGCGCGGCGCGCGCGCTGACGATGGAGCGCGCGGTCGTGACGCAGAAAATGGCGTGGGGCGAAATGCTGGACGGCACGGTCGGCTACCTGCGCATCGAGAATTTCCACGAGGGCGCGGCGGGGCAGTTCCAGACGGTGCTGGACGGCCTGCTCGAACAGGGCGCGCAAAAGCTGGTGATCGATGTGCGGCACAACGGCGGCGGGCGCGTCAAGGAGATGAGCGAAATGCTCGACCCGCTGCTGCCCGAGGGCACGATCATGACGCTGCGCACCAAGGACGGCACGGAAACCGTGTACGAGTCGGACGCGGATATGCTCGACCTGCCGTTGGCCGTGCTGGTTGACGGGCAGAGCATTTCGGCGGCCGAGTTCTTCGCCGCCGCCTTGCAGGAGTATGGCCGCGCCACGCTCGTCGGCACGCACACGACCGGCAAGGGCCGCGCACAGCAGACGATCGAGCTGTCCGACGGGTCGGCGGTCAACCTGTCGGTTGAGGAATATTTTACGCCGCAGGGCAACAGCCTGGCCGGTGTGGGCATTGCGCCAGATGTCGAGGTCGCGCTGTCCGAAGCGCAGGCGGCGGAGTTCTATTTCCTTGCGCCGCAGGACGACCCGCAATTGCAGAAAGCGGTCGAACTGCTGGGGTAAGACGGCGGCCTGTCGGGCAAAATGTGCAAAAATACAGGCGGTCGCTTGACAGCATGCCGATCGTTACCTATAATATAGGGTACTGTACGGCGGCGCGGCGCGCCGCTGAACCTATGGATAAGAAGGGTTTGCAACTATGGCCAAAGAAATCAAACTGACACAGGAAAGCCTGAACGCGTATAAGGAAGAACTGGAATACCTCAAGACCACCCGCGCGGACGAGGTGGCCGAGCAGCTCAAGGAAGCGCGCTCGTTCGGCGACCTTTCCGAGAACGCCGAGTATGACGAGGCGAAGAACGAACAGGGCAAGCTGTATTCCCGCATCGCCGAGCTGGAGGAGATCATCAAGCTGGCCGTCGTCGTCACCGGCGACACCTACGCCGCGGATGAGATCTCGCCCGGCTGCCGCTTTGTCGTCAAGGATTTGGAACTGGACGAGGAAGAGGAGTACCACTTTGTCGGCTCGCAGGAGGCCGACCCGATGGAGGGCAAAATCTCGGACGAGTCGCCTTTTGGCAAGGCCATGCTGGGCAAGAAGGTCGGCACGGTCGTCGAGGTCGAGGCGCCCATCGGCGTGGTCAGGTATCAGGTTATGGATATCAAGAAATAAATCAGAGGAAAGACGGGGAAACTAATGGCAGAACAGCATCAGGCGCAGCAGCCGCACGAGCAGACCGCGGAGGAGCTGCACGAGCTCAAGCGCATCCGCCGCGAAAAGCTGGCGGAGCTGCAGCAGGCGGGCGCAGACCCGTTCGAGCAGGTGCGCTTTGAACGCGACCATCACACGGTCGAGATCCACGAGCATTTTGACGAGCTGGAGGGCAAGACCGTCCGGCTGGCCGGTCGCATGATGAGCAAGCGCATCATGGGCAAGGCGTCGTTTTCCGACCTGTCCGACCGTTACGGCCGACTGCAGCTTTATATCAAGCGCGACAACGTGGGCGACGAGGTCTACAAGGGCTATAAGAAGTTCGACATCGGCGATATCATCGGCGTGTCCGGCGAGGTGTTCCGCACCCAGAAGGGCGAGATCTCGGTGGCTGTGCACGAGCTGACGCTGCTGAGTAAAAACCTTGCGCCGCTGCCCGAAAAGTGGCACGGCCTGAAGGATACCGATATGCGGTACCGCCAGCGCTACGTCGACCTGATCGTCAACCCCGAGGTGCGCGACACCTTTGAGAAGCGTTCGGCGATCGTGCGCGAGATCCGCAACTTCATGGACGCCCGCGGCTTTATGGAGGTCGAGACCCCCTGCCTGAACACCATCCCGGGCGGCGCGGCGGCGCGCCCGTTCATCACGCACCACAACGCGCTCGATATCGATATGTATATGCGTATCGCCACCGAGCTGCACCTCAAGCGCCTGATCGTGGGCGGCTTTGAGCAGGTGTACGAGATCGGCCGCATCTTCCGCAACGAGGGCATGGACACCAAGCACAACCCGGAGTTTACCACCATCGAGCTGTATCAGGCTTATACCGACTACCACGGCATGATGGATATCACCGAGGATATGGTCGTGCATGTGTGCGAAAAGGTGCTGGGCACGACGCACATCACCTATCAGGGCGCCGAGCTCGACTTCTCCAAGGGCTGGAAGCGCATGACGATGGCCGAGGCCGTCAAGGAATATTCCGGTCTGGACTTTATGGCCATGAACGGCGACGAGGCGCTCGCGGCCGTTAAGGCCAAGGGCATCGAGACCGAAAAGGGCAAGGAGAGCTGGGGCGACCTGCTGGCGCTGTGCTACGATGAGTTCGTCGAGGAGCATCTGATCCAGCCGACCTTTATCACCGACTACCCGGTCGAGGTTTCGCCGCTGGCCAAGCGCAAGCCGTCCGACCCGCGCCTGACCGAGCGCTTCGAGTGCTTTGTCGCAGGCCGCGAGCTGTGCAACGCGTTCTCCGAGCTGAATGACCCAATCGATCAGCGCGGACGCTTTGAGCGTCAGGTTGCGCTGCGCGAGGCGGGCGACGACGAGGCCAGCATGATGGACGAGGATTTCATCAACGCCTTGGAATACGGCATGCCCCCGACGGGCGGCATGGGCATGGGCATCGACCGCCTGGTCATGTTCCTGACCGACTCCGCCTCCATCCGCGACGTGCTGCTGTTCCCGACCATGAAGCCGCTCGGCGCAGAGCAATAAAATCGCCTGATAAAGCCTGAACGGGAGCGTTCAGGCTGTTGGCGTTGCATAAAAGGGAAGGATGAACCAATGGACTGCGTAACGACACGGGGGTGGAGACGGGTGCGCCGTCCCGCCATGCATGCCACCATGGTGATCGTCATGGGGTTTGCCATCATCATTTTGGCGGGCGCGCTGCTGCTGACGCTGCCGTTTGCCGCGCGCAACGGCAAGCCGACCGGCTTTCTGGACGCCCTGTTCACCGCGACCTCGGCCACCTGCGTGACCGGGCTGGTGCGCGTGGGCACGGCGACGCATTGGTCGGGCTTCGGGCAGGCGGTGATCCTGGTGCTCATCCAGATCGGCGGGCTGGGGTTCATGTCGCTGGCGTCGGTGGCCTCGTTCCTCATCCGCCGGAAGATCACGCTGCGTGAGCGCATGGTGATGAGCGCGGGGCTGAATGTAAACGACAATGCCGGCATCGTGCGGCTGACGCGGCGCGTGCTGTTCGGCACGTTGGCATTTGAGGGGATCGGCGCGGTGCTGTTGGCCATCCGCTTTGTGCCCCGGGTTGGCTGGGCACAGGGCATTAAGATGGGTGTGTTCCACTCGGTTTCTGCGTTCTGCAATGCTGGGTTTGATTTAATCGGCACGCCGGCCAATCCTTTTTGCTCGCTGGTTGGCTATGTGGATGACCCACTTGTCAACCTCACCATCATGGCGCTCATTGTCATCGGCGGACTTGGTTTTTTTGTCTGGGGTGATATCTGGGATAAACGCCGGTTTCGCCGGTTCCGGCTGCACACTAAACTGGTGCTGATGACCACGGCACTGCTGCTTATGGCCGGTATGGTGCTGACGTTGGTGTTTGAATGGAATAACCCGGCGACGCTGGGCGGCTTGACCTGGCGCGACAAGGTGCTCGCGGCGGCGTTCCAGTCGGTCACGCTGCGCACGGCGGGCTTTAACACGATCGATCAGGCCGCGCTGACCGGCCCCTCGCAGGCGCTGGCCTGCCTGCTGATGCTGATCGGCGGCTCGCCCGGCTCGACGGCGGGCGGCATCAAAACGGTCACTGCGGCGGTGCTGGTGCTCAGTGCGCTCAGCGCGCTGCGCGGCCGCATGGACGTATCGGCGTTCGGCCGCACGATCGTCACGCGCAGCATCATGAACGCGGTGACGATGATGATCGTCGGCGGCGCGCTCATCCTGACCGGCGCGTGCATCATTTCGCATGTTGAGGCCGCGCCGTTCGGCCAGTGCCTGTTTGAGGCGGTATCCGCGTTTGCGACCGTCGGCCTGTCGATGGGGCTGACGCCGACGCTGAGCGCGCCGTCCTGCCTGATCCTGATCGCGCTGATGTATCTCGGGCGCGTGGGTGTGCTGACGCTGGGCGTGGCCGTGCTGATGCGGCACCATGCGCCGTCCAAGCTGCGCTATCCGGATGCGGACGTCATGGTCGGCTGACGGGGCGCAAACCATCAAGAACAAAGGAGGAGACAAGATGCGTTCCTTTTTGGTCATCGGGCTGGGCCGGTTCGGCTCGGCTGTGGCGCGTGAGCTGGCCGCGCTTGGGCAGGAGGTCCTCGCGCTCGACGAGGACGAGGAAAACGTCCAGCACATCGCGGATGATGTGACGCAGGCCATCTGCGGCGACGCGCAGGAGGAATCGGTGCTGCGCTCGGTCGGCGCGCGCAATTTTGACTGCTGCGTGGTCGCGGTGGGCACGGATATGGAGGCGAGCATCCTCGTCACGGTCATGCTTAAGGAGATGGGCGCGAAGTATATCGTCGCCAAGGCGCAGAGCCGGGTGCATGCGCGCGTGTTGGAGCGCGTGGGCGCTGACCGCGTCGTGCTGCCCGAAACCGAGATGGGGCAGCGTCTGGCGCAGCGGCTGGTGCGCACCAACGTGGTCGATTATATCGGCGTGTCGGACGACTTTTCCATTCTGGAGATCCACCCGCCCAAAAGCTGGGTCGGGCGCACGCTCGGCCAGCTGGGCGTGCGCGCGCGCTATCTGATCAACGTGCTGGCCATCCGGCACGGGGCGGGCGGCAAGGTGGATGTGACACCGCAGGCCGACCAGATCATCGGGGCGGACGACCTGCTGATCATCATCGGCACCAATGAAAACGTCGACAAGCTGGTGGAACTGCAATGACCGGGATCACGAGCCGTCAGAACGGCGCGCTGCGGCATCTGGCGCGGCTGGGGCGCGAGCGTAAGTACCGCCGCACGACGGGCGAGATGCTGTGCGAGGGTGAAAAAATGCTCGACGAGGCGCTGCGCTCGGGCGCGGCGCCCAGCGTGCTGCTGGTGCGCGCCCGCGCGCAGGACAGCCTGCCGGACGGCCTGCTGGAACGCGCCGCCGCCGCGGGCGGGACGCTTTACAGCGCGCCGGACGCACTGTTCGAGCTGGCAAGCGATGTGGAGACGCCGCAAAACGTGATTTTTTCCTGCAGGCAGCCGGATTGGATGCCGGAGTCGCTCACGGGCTGCGCACAGGCGCTGCTGCTCGACGGGGTGCAGGACCCGGGCAACCTTGGCACGATTTTACGAACCGCCGAAGCGTTCGCGCTCGGCGCCGTCGTGTTGTGCGAGGGCTGCGCCGACCCCTTTTCCCCCAAGGTCGTGCGCGCGACGATGGGGGCGGTGTTCCGCCTGCCGTGCGTGCGCCTGCCGCTTGCGGACGCAATCGGACGGCTGCGCGGACAGGGCATGGATATCTACGCGACCGCGCTGCACGCGGACAGCGTGCCGCTTGGCAGCGTGCCGCTCGGCCGTGCGGCGGTCATCATCGGCAGCGAGGGGCGCGGCGTGACGCCGCAGGCCATCGAACAGAGCGACCGGCGCGTCATTATCCCGATGCGGGGGCGGGCGGAATCGCTCAATGCCGGTGTCGCAGCGGCCATTGTGATTTATGAAATGACAAAATAAGGAGCATTCCTGTAACTCATAAATAGTGCCAATTGAAAAAAGAAGAACCTCGCGATAAGATTAAGAGGTGTCTGG